>NZ_JBFSTC010000106.1:0-17348 GCF_041466605.1 Vibrio sp. 10N.247.310.17
GAGCCAGAGCCAGAGCCAGAGCCAGAGCCAGAGCCAGAGCCAGAGCCAGAGCCAGTTCGTGCTGCACATATGCCAGAGATCGTTCCAAATGAATTCGGTGTGCCAGAAGACGATGATTGGCTGATTGAAGATGATACGGCTCAACAAGAAACATTGGCACAAGTTGATGAAGTAGCGGAAGAGCCTGTGGTTCCTGCTGTTGAACCTCAGTTAGACCATGAACCGCAAGTTGAAGCTGCACAACAAGTTGAAACCGAACTTCAAGTAGAAGCAACGGAACAAGCTGAAGCGGTAGATCAAGAAGGCGAAGATGAGTTCTCGATTGATGATTTTGATCTTCCAGAGTTTGGTGAAGAAGATGCGTTGGCGGAAACCGACGCCGAAGTAACCCCAGAGCCAGTAACACCGGTTGTTGAACCTCAGTTAGATGCTGAACCTCTAGGACAAGAAGGCGAAGATGAGTTCTCGTTTGATGATTTAGAGCTTCCAGAGTTTGGTGAAGAAGATGCGTTAGCGGAAGCGGACGCTGAAGTAGCAACGGAGTCAGACGTCCCTGCTGTTGATGCTCAACTAGACACAGAATCAGAATCAACACCTGAGCCGCAAGCCGAAGTAGAGCCTCAAGCTGAAACGGCTCCTCAAGTTGAAGAAACGAAACAAGCAGAAATTCTAGGGCAAGAAGGCGAGGATGAGTTCTCGTTTGATGATTTAGAGCTTCCAGAGTTTGGCGAAGAAGATGCGTTGGCGGAAGTGGTTAGCGAACCGGATGAAGCGCAGTTAGAGCAAGATCTTGCTCCAGAGTCCGAAAAGTTTGAGTTCGATGACCTTGACCTGCCTGAATACGATGAAGAGAGCGCAAAAGCGGATTCAGTCTTAGATGACATCGAACAAAGCAGTGCTGAGCCTGTAGCGGAAGAGCAAGGCGTAGAGCTCGATGAGTTTGATTTGCCGGAATACGGTGAAGACGAAGCTATCTCCGATGCGTTTGCTGAGAAACCAACGCCACTGACTTCTTTCAGCCCACAGGGTGAAGAACAAGATGCGCTGCATGATTTATTTTCAAACCCGCAGAGTTTTAGTCATGGTGATGACTTCTCGGATACAGAAGATTTCTCAGACGCAGAAGGCTTCTCAGGTGCAGAAGAGTCTGATTTGGCTAGTTTTACACAACCTGATGAATCACTCGATTCTCCGTCAGAATTAAGCCCAGTACCTTCTGAGTTAAGCTCAGTGCCTACAACAGTTCAAGACGATTTGTTAGAAGGTTTTGAGGATTTTGATGAGACAGCATTAGCTGAATTACTTTCTGAAGATGTTCAAGACTCTGTCGACAGCATGTTCGACAAGCCACTGGATGCTACATCGATTGATAGTGCAGGGCTCGATATTGACGCTATGCTTGAAGTTGGCGGCGAAGACTGGAAAGGCTTCAACCTAGCTCCTGAGCAGCAATCGAGCACGCGTAATGATGTGCCTGATGATCAACAGGAGATTTGGGCGTCGGCAGATCAACAAGCTGAACCAAAAATCAAACAAGAGAATTGGGCTCAACAAGACAACCTAACCGAGTCAGACAAAGGTCGTGATAAGCAATACATGACGATTGATGAGCTGATGGCTCAAGTTGAGCAAGAAGGTGAAGACGCGATTAATCCAGATGACGAAGAGTTGAAGCTAGATGTTGGCCTAAATGAATTCCCAGACGTTATCGGTGACATTGGTAATTACGATGTCGACAGCAACGCAGAAGCCGCTGGTAAGCTCGATTTGGCTAAAATCTACATCGAGATGAGTGACTCACAAGGTGCAATTAAGCTTCTAGAAGAGGCTATCGTTGACGGCAGTGATGATATTCGTCGAGAGGCAAAGAATCTTATCGATACGTTAAACGGTCGATAAATTCAAAAAATTATAAAGGGTAGCGTTGGCTACCCTTTATTTTAGGACGATACAGTTAGCGTCTATTTTATTTAGCTTGCTAAAACCACCGTCTAGGCGGTAGTGATTGTTTATTGAAGTTTTAGCCCCATCCTATTTGGGCTAGCACTCATTTCCGTATATACTTCTCGCCCATTTTCAAAGAGAACAAGAACATGAAAATTGCTTTAGGTATTGAATATAACGGTACCCACTACTTTGGTTGGCAGCGCCAACGAGACGTGAAAAGTGTCCAAGAAGAATTGGAAAAGGCTCTTTCAGTTGTCGCGAATCACCCTGTAGAAGTTATGTGTGCTGGTCGCACAGATGCCGGTGTTCACGGTACGGGACAAGTCGTTCACTTTGAAACTAATGTCGATCGTAAAATGGTTGCATGGACAATGGGCGCAAATGCCAACATGCCAAAAGATATTGCCGTTCGTTGGGCAACAGAAGTGAATGAGGATTTCCATGCTCGCTTTTCTGCAATAGCACGCCGTTATCGCTACATTATCTTTAACCATGCTCTACGTCCTGGCATTTTGAATTCAGGTGTGAGCCATTATCATGGTCACCTTGATGAGAAAAAGATGCATGACGCAGGTCAGTACTTACTTGGTGAGAATGACTTTACTTCGTTTAGGGCAACACATTGTCAATCTCGTAGCCCATGGAGAAACATGATTCACTTAAATGTGACTCGTCATGGGCATTACATAGTGATCGATATTAAAGCGAATGCGTTTGTTCACCATATGGTGAGGAATATTACTGGTAGCCTAATTGCGGTAGGTAAAGGTGATCAAAAACCAGAGTGGATTCAGTGGCTTTTAGAGGCTAAAGATCGAAAAGTGGCAGGCGCGACAGCGAAAGCGGAAGGCTTATACTTAGTAGATGTTGATTATCCTGAACATTTTGGACTACCAAGAGAGCCTATTGGCCCTCTATTTTTGCCGGATAATTTGAACTAAATGTGAGACTTAGGTTCAAAAAACATTACGGTTTCGTGCGTAAAATAGTCACGGAAAATAGGTACAACCAGTTTTTTATCTACAGTCGCTGTTTTATGTGCTTTAATTCCCGGCATAATTCCCAAATTTATTTCTTTCGCAATCAAGCGGAGGAATCGAAACAAAAAGGTCTTCCATGAGTTGGCTTGAAAAGATTTTAGAAAAAAGCAACATCGTAACATCTCGTAAAGCGTCGATCCCTGAGGGTGTTTGGACTAAATGTACTTCTTGTGAGCAGGTTCTTTACCATGCTGAACTAGAGCGTAACCTAGAAGTATGTCCAAAATGTGACCATCACATGCGTATGAAAGCACGTCGCCGTCTGGATACATTCCTAGACAAAGGTGAGCGTGTTGAACTAGGTACTGATCTTGAGCCACAAGACAAGCTGAAGTTTAAAGACTCTAAGCGTTACAAAGAGCGTATCTCTGTTGCTCAAAAGAACAGTGGTGAAACTGACGCATTAGTTGCAATGAAAGGCGAACTGCTTGGTTTACCTATCGTTGCGTGTGCGTTTGAGTTCTCATTTATGGGCGGCTCAATGGGTTCTGTTGTTGGTGCTCGTTTTGTGAAAGCGGTAGATGCAGCTATTGAGAACAACTGTGGTTTAGTTTGTTTCTCTGCAAGTGGTGGTGCTCGTATGCAAGAGGCATTGATGTCTCTTATGCAAATGGCAAAAACCAGTGCTGCTCTAGAGCGTTTATCTGCGAAAGGCCTACCGTTTGTTTCAGTAATGACTGATCCAACAATGGGTGGCGTTTCTGCAAGTTTAGCAATGCTTGGCGATATCAATATCGGTGAACCAAAAGCGCTTATCGGTTTTGCTGGACGTCGTGTAATCGAGCAAACTGTACGTGAAGATCTTCCTGAAGGTTTCCAACGCAGTGAGTTCCTACTAGACCACGGTGCTATCGACATGATCGTTGACCGTCGTGAGATGCGTCAGCGCGTTGCAAGCCTTGTTGCTAAAATGACCAATCAGCCTTCACCATTAGTAGTTTCTGTGAACGATTCACCGAATGAAGCTGCTTATGAAGTACCAGAAGCGCCAGAAAAAGGGTAAAGTACCTTCTAACAAACCTACTTAATTATGGTTATGAGTTAGATGAGTCAACAACCTATTCCTCAAGCCACATCCTCTTTGGAGATGTGGCTTGATTATTTATCAAACATCCACACAAGCGCTATTGATCTTGGTTTAGACCGAGTTCAAGCTGTCGCCTCTAAGGCAAACCTCACCAAACCTGCTCAACATGTTATTACTGTTGCTGGAACCAACGGCAAGGGCTCAACATGTGCACTCATGGAAGCTATTCTATTGGATGCTGGTTACTCTGTTGGTGTCTACAGCTCCCCTCACTTAATTCGCTATAACGAACGTGTTCGTATCAATGGCAAAGATTTGTCTGATCAAAAGATGGTTCAGTCTTTCGATTTCATTGAGAAAGAGCGTGGTGAAATCAGCCTTAGCTTTTTTGAATATGGCACTTTAGCAGCGTTACGTGCTTTTCAAACCGAAGCGGTTGACGTTGTATTGTTAGAAGTGGGTCTAGGCGGACGTTTAGACGCGACCAATATCGTTGAGCATGACGTTTCTGTGATTACTAGCTTGGCTGTCGACCATGTTGACTGGCTAGGTGATGACATTAATGTGATCGGTTTTGAGAAAGCGGGCATTTATCGTAGCGGTAAACCAGCGATTTGCGGTCAACCCAAGCCACCGGCTACGGTTTCGGCACACGCTGATGATATTAACGCTGAGTTCTACCAAGTAGGGATTCAATACACCTATGATGTAGATGGTGATACTTGGAACTGGCGCAGTGGTGCATTCCAGTTAGAATCGCTACCTATCCCAAGTTTACCGCTGCCGAACGCAGCCACCGCACTGATGGCATTAGGTACTTCAGAACTAAGCATTAGTGATGTGAACGTTGTTAACGGTATGAAGAATGCGCAGCTTCCTGGGCGTATGCAGCAAATTAGCGAACAACCGGTGATTGTGCTTGATGTAGCACACAACCCGCATTCTGCTGAGTACTTTGCGCAGCAAGTAGCGAAGAAGTATGCAGGCAAAAATTTACACGTTGTAGTCGCCATGCTTCATGACAAAGATATCCCCGCGACATTGGAAGTATTAGCTCCAATAACAACACATTGGTACCCAGCTTCGCTGAACGGCCCACGAGCCGCAACAGCCGCTGAATTGTGTCAAAGCTTACCTGAAGGTGTAGAGCAGTATTCGAACCCTGTTGTAGCGTTTGAAGCGGCTTTAGCTTCTGTTATAGATGACGATGTTGTGTTAGTTGTCGGTTCTTTCCATACCGTGGGTGAAGTGTTGGAGCATTGGCAGAAAAAAGGAAACTAAATGGCAAGTAAATTCCAAAGCCGATTAGTCGGCACCATCATTTTAGTGGCCATTGGCGTGATTGTATTGCCCGATGTGCTGGATGGTAAGAAGCTCCACTATAAAGAAGAGTTTGCAAGCATTCCGATTAAGCCTGAGCTTGATAGTAATGTTGAAGTGTTTGAAGTACTCGATCCTGTTGAAGATCAGATAGCGCTACCGGACTCTCCGGTTGAGCAAGTGGTTGAAAGTGGTCGTACTGATAATTCAAACACACAAACTGCGTCGGCTTCCAGTAACAAAGAAGCGGATAAAGTGGCAGTGGTAATTAAGCCGGTACCTGAAAAAAATGAATACCAAGACAGTGCTTGGATTATTCAATTGATGGCTTTGAAGAATGCTGACAACGCAAAAAACGTTGTTAAGGATTTACAGAAGCGTGGTTATCAGGCTCATACCAAGCAAGAAAAAACATTTACGCGAGTAATTATTGGCCCGGATGTTTCTAAATCCAAACTTGAGCGACAAATTAAGGAATTAGAAAAAATTACGGGTTCAAAAGGCCAATTGCTCAAATTTAAACCGTTAAATCCATAAGAAAACGTTTGCGTCAGCATTTTTTCTGTTAAAATGCGCGCCAACTTAAGATGAAGAATTCATGAATTGGTTAGATTTTGTCATTTTAGGCGTGATCGGCTTCTCTGCCGTGATCAGTTTAGTTCGCGGTTTCGCTAAAGAAGCGTTGTCACTTGTTATTTGGTTTGGAGCATTTTTTATTGCTAGCCAGTACTACGCTAAATTAGCAATGTACTTCACCAATATTGAAGATGAGATGTTTCGAAACGGAACTGCGATAGCAGCATTGTTTGTTGCAACGTTAGTTGTTGGTGCCTTAGTTAACTATGTCATCGGACAGCTAGTTCAGAAAACAGGCCTGTCGGGTACAGACAGAATCCTCGGTGTCGTCTTTGGTGGCTTACGTGGTGTTTTGATTGTTTCTGCAGTGTTGTTTTTCATGGATGCGTTTACTGCATTCCCAAGTTCTGAGTGGTGGAAGAATTCGCAATTGGTTCCGGAGTTTAGCCGAATCATTGCGCCGTTCTTCGAGCATTTACAAGCAACATCTAGTTTCTTATCTGGCGCGCTCTAGCGCCAGTTAATGTCGAAAATCGAGGATTAGGACATGTGTGGTATTGTTGGAATCGTGGGTTCAACACCTGTAAACCAGTCTATTTATGACGCTTTAACGGTATTGCAGCATCGTGGCCAAGATGCCGCTGGTATTTGTACCATAGAAAGCAATCGTTTCCGTCTGCGTAAGGCGAACGGTTTAGTTAAAGATGTTTTTGAAGCAAAACACATGCAACGCCTCCAAGGCAACGTGGGTATTGGTCATGTTCGTTATCCTACAGCGGGAAGTTCTAGTGCTTCTGAAGCTCAACCTTTCTACGTAAACTCTCCATTTGGCATCACGCTGGCGCATAACGGTAACCTAACGAATGCAAGTGAAGTTCGTGAGAAGTTGTTCGAAAAAGACCGCCGTCATGTCAACACAACCTCTGACTCTGAAGTTCTACTAAACGTATTGGCTCATGAAATCGATACCGTAAAAGGTAACGTGACTTCAGATGACGTTTTCCGCGCAGTTGCAAACGTGCACCGCACTATTCGTGGTGCTTACGCAGTAACAGCGATGATCATCGGCCACGGCATGATCGCATTCCGTGACCCACATGGTATTCGTCCACTGTGTCTTGGTAAGCGTGAAATTAACGGTAAAACAGAGTACATGGTTGCGTCTGAGTCAGTAGCGTTAGACGCTGTTGGTTTTGATTTTATGCGCGATGTTGCTCCTGGTGAAGCTATCTATGCAACATTCGATGGCGAGCTTTTCACTAAACAATGCGCAGACAACCCACAACTAAACCCATGTATTTTTGAGTTTGTTTATTTTGCTCGTCCTGATTCATTCATCGATAAAATTTCGGTTTACAGCGCACGCGTTGAGATGGGTGAGATGTTAGGTAAGCGTATTAAAGAAGAGTACGCAGACCTAGACATTGACGTGGTGATTCCAATTCCTGAAACATCAAATGATATTGCTCTACGAATTGCTCAAGCGATTGATAAGCCATATCGTCAAGGTTTCGTGAAAAACCGTTACGTTGGCCGCACGTTTATCATGCCTGGTCAGCAACAACGTAAGAAGTCGGTTCGCCGTAAACTCAACGCGATTCGTTCTGAGTTTAAAGGTAAGAACGTTCTACTGGTTGATGACTCGATTGTTCGTGGTACAACATCAGAGCAGATCATTGAGATGGCTCGTGATTCTGGTGCAAACAAAGTCTTCATGGTTTCTGCCGCTCCGGAGGTTCGCTTCCCGAACGTTTACGGCATTGATATGCCGAGCGCGACTGAGTTAATTGCTCATGGTCGTGATAACGAAACGATTTGTAAGCAGATTGGTGCAGATGCTTTGATTTTCCAAACGTTACCAGACTTAATCTCTGCAGTAGGTATGGGTAATCAAGACATCTCTCGTTTTGATACATCCGTATTCAACGGTGAGTATGTAACGGGCGATATCGACCAAGCGTACCTAGATTTCTTAGACTCTTTACGTAATGACGATTCAAAGGTTGAGCGTGAGATCCAACAAGATCTCGCGAACCTAGAGTTACATAACGAAGGCGCTTAGCGTACTCATAAACACGAGTAATAAAAAACCAGAGCACCGACTCTGGTTTTTTTGTTTGCGGGGAAGGGGATTGAATCTTAGTGAATGTGGTATGCGATCACAAAATCGATAAACAATCTAACCTTCTCTGGCAGGTGGTCTTTGTGGTTGTAAAGCATGTAAATATCACGAGGGTTAGCGCTCCAGTCCTCTAAGACTTGCACTAAGCTGCCATCTTCAATGTATTCGCGGATCATAACGTCGGGCATAAGGGTTATACCGAGGCCTTCTGAACATGCTTGTCTCACGACATTGAGCGCATTCGCGTTGAAACGGCCTTTCTCGCTATTCACCACAGTCTCTTCATTCGAATTACTCAGCTGCCACTTAATCAGCGGATAGCCTTTAAGTAGCGAATGATTCGCGAGCTCTTCTGCATGACTTGGTGCCGGATTCTTCGCTAAGTAGTCAGGACTTGCGATAAGAATATCTTTTACTTCACTGATTTTTCGAGCGATTAGGCTTGAATCACGTTGTGGACCTACTCTGAAAATTACGTCCCACTCGGTTGGATCAAGCTGATCGGCTTGGTTGTTCATCATCAGCTCAATATTAATATCAGGATATTGAGTCATGAATTCACTGAACATCGGCATCATCATGCGCTTGGTCAGGTTTGAGGGGGCCGTAATGCGAATCTTACCGGAAGCTCCTTTACAAACGTCAGTCAGTTCTTCTGCAGTAGAAGATAGACGTTGCAGTAACGGAGAGCATTCGTTGAAGAAACGTTCGCCAGCCTCTGTTAAAGAGAGTTTACGCGCGTGTCTATTGAGAAGTCTTAGGTTTAGTGAATCTTCTAAGGCTTGGATGCGTCGTGTAATGGTCGCAACCGGGATCATAGTCTTGCGTGATGTTGCGGTGTAGCTCCCATTTTCAACGACAAGTCGAAAGAGGTTTAAATCATCTAATTTCATAAATCCAGACACATTTGTTTACAATCTCATCTAATTTATACGTAATAGTGAGATCAATGTTTGCGTTACGTCAATTCGTTGCACTATTTACCAGTATTCCAACCCTTGTCACGAATTTCCAGTAAAGAGTACGTATTTGTGTATTTAGCAATTTGTTACTAAGTTTTATATTAGTTCTTGGAACAGATAACAATAATAATTCGACTTAGTTTTGTGAGGTTAGAGATTATGTACAAAACTCACAGTCAGCCAGTTATGACCTCGGCTCAGGAAGTTCTCAATCAAAAATGCGTTATGTTGGTTGATGATGATCCTATTTTTCGCCGGATAACCAGCGCGTATTTAGACAAGATTGGTTATAAAGTGGTTGAGGCTGAAAATGGGCTGGACGCTCTGCAAAAGCTTAGAGACTCAGCGCCAGATTTAATTGTGTGTGACTTATCAATGCCTATTCTGGATGGCATTGAGCTTGTAGAAGAGCTCAGTTTAGAGTATCCGTCACTGCCTATGATCGTTGTGTCTGGCACCGATGATATGTCTGATGTGGCGAAAGCATTACGATTTGGTATCAAAGACTTTTTAGTCAAACCTCTGGAGGATCACGGTCATTTAGGCAGTGCGATTGCGAATACATTAACAGATTCGTTCGATAACATTTCAGACCAACGAGATTTTTCAAGCCAATGGTTTTGCGTTGATGACGGCGGAGAGATCCCTGAAGACCAAGAGCTGCATTGGCACCTAAATCACTTGCAAGATAACCCTAGTGCGGCAAGAGACTTATTGCACGCGCTGCTTCCTGACAAAGACACACGACAAGGCTCATGGCGTTGCAGTTACCGCCTACTACAATCAACAGAGATGATGCCACTTGTGTTCGACTATGCGTGGATGATGAACGGGCAGTTTGCTTTCTACCTTGTCGATTCGTCATCTTCTGATAACGGCGGCTCAGCGGCCACATTGTTGGTGAGAGCGTTATTCCACGATTACATCAGAAATAGAAAAGATTTTAACGTTGATCTCAAAGATATCGCGGAGATTTTGGAGAAGGGGATTCGTTGCTCTAAATGTTCAACCCCGATTAATGCTTTGTTTGGTGTTGCTGACCTTGCTGTGGGAACTATCTCTATTTTACCTGCGGGTTTAGATGGACAATGGTCGAATGGCGAATTGAATCAACATATTGCGGCGGGCGAGCGCTTGGGTGAGAACTGTAAGAAGAACTTCATTACACGGGATCTTCCGATTGAACAGGGCTGCCAGCTATCATTGAGCCTACTTGGATCGGCCAGTTTTAGTTTAGACATACACCAAGGGTCTACCGATTAACCCTATATTTCCTCGGTTTTTGTGAATAATTGATTAAGGTATAGTTGCGCAAATGGTGTGGCTATGCCTTTTTTGTTAAATGTCGATTTAGCAAAGCGGGTTTGGTTCGCCAGATACTTACCTTTACTAACAAAAACAAGAAGCAATCATGGCAGATAACAAAGACTTTCAAGACCCGTTTAATGTATTCTACTTTTTAGGATTTTTAGCCGCATTTTTAGTGATTCCATTATTACCAGCAACACTTACGTTGATCCGTGTATTCAATGGTTACGCAACATTCTAGTTAAGTTATCGTCGCCGATTGGTGATAGCTAACTCAAGGAGGCCACAATTAGCGTTCGAGTTTTAAGCCTCAATATTGCTGGTGGCCTTTGCATATTTCTCGCAGTTTTAGGGATAGCTTTACCCGTACTGCCAACCACGCCTTTCCTCCTTCTTGCCAGTGCATGTTTCATGCGAAGCAACCCCAAAGTTCACAAATGGATGCATGAGCATAAAACGCTGGGTCCCTTGTTGAACAATTGGTATCAACATGGTGCCGTTACCAAGCAAGTAAAAACGCGTGGCGTGTTTTTTATCTTGTTAAGTTTTGCGTTATCGATCTACTTTGCCCCGATCATTTGGGTCAAGGCTTTCCTAATTTGTGTACTTGTTATTCTTCTCACATGGTTTATGCGACTTCCAACCCATGAGTTGGTTGCTGACAGCAAAGAAAATCACTACCATTAAGCCAGTGTGCCTGCTTGTATAGCGGGCGTTTATTATTTCAGCAATTTGAGTTATTACTCTCGTTGCAATGAAGTCCAATCGTACCTTTCCTTAATTCCGAGCGTTGATGTTTGATTCGTTAACGAGAGTTTGGAAAGCGGCCTAATGAAGTGCATAAGATTATGAACACAGAAAAAATCTCTCTGATCAAAGCAAGCATCAAAAGCATTCCTGATTACCCAAAAGCGGGTATTTTGTTCCGTGACGTAACAAGCTTGATGGAAGATCCTGCCGCTTATAAAGCGACAATCGATCTGTTGGTGGACACATACAAGGGCATGGGCTTTACTAAGATCGTTGGTACTGAAGCTCGTGGTTTCCTATTTGGTGCGCCTCTTGCTCTTGAGTTAGGTGTCGGCTTTATCCCTGTTCGTAAGCCGGGCAAGTTGCCTCGTCAAACAGTGGCACAATCTTATGAGCTTGAGTACGGCACTGATACGCTAGAAATTCATACCGATGCTATCGTTGAAGGCGATAAAGTGCTGATGGTTGATGACTTGTTAGCAACAGGCGGTACGATTGAAGCGACAACGAAGCTGATTCGTCAGCTTGGTGGTGTGGTAGAACACGCTGCATTTGTTATTAACCTTCCAGAAATCGGTGGTGATAAGCGCTTACAAGGCTTAGGTCTAAAAGTGTTTAGCATCTGCGAATTCGACGGTCACTAATCCTTTTCGGAATTATTCATGAGCTATCTTGCGTTAGCGCGAAAATGGCGACCAACCAAATTCAAAGAAGTGGTTGGTCAAGCCCATGTTTTAACAGCATTAGAGAATGCCCTTAGCCAAAATAGGTTGCATCACGCTTACCTATTCAGCGGTACACGAGGTGTCGGTAAAACGACCATCGGCCGTTTGTTTGCGAAGGGACTCAACTGTGAAACAGGCATTACTTCAACCCCTTGTGGTGAGTGTGCAACCTGTAAAGAGATCGATGAAGGTCGTTTTGTTGACCTGCTCGAGATCGATGCTGCCTCACGTACTAAGGTAGAAGATACCCGCGAGCTTCTGGACAATGTTCAGTACAAGCCTGCACGTGGTCGCTTCAAGGTTTACCTAATCGATGAAGTACACATGCTGTCTAGGCACAGTTTTAACGCGCTTCTAAAGACCTTAGAAGAGCCGCCTGAGTATGTGAAGTTCTTGCTCGCAACGACCGATCCACAAAAGCTTCCGGTTACGATTCTTTCACGTTGTTTGCAGTTCCATCTTAAGCCGATCAGTGTCGATAATATCCACGAGCAGCTCGATCATATTCTTGAACAAGAAAATGTGACATCTGAACCTCGTGCGCTTGGGATGATTGCTCATGCTGCTGATGGCAGTATGCGTGATGCGCTAAGCCTGAGTGACCAAGCTATCGCATTGGGTAACGGTAATGTCGTAACAGACACTGTTGCTCATATGCTTGGAACGCTGGATACAGACCAAGCGATTCACCTACTTGAAGCGATTAGCAGTAAACAGCCTCAGCAAGCGATGGCTTGTATTCAAGCTCTTGCTGAAAATGGCGTTGAGTGGGATGGATTGCTGAGTCAACTTGCGACTCAATTACACCGTTTGGCGATGTATCAAGCTCTGCCGTCTACTTTAGACAAGGCCCAGCCTGATGCTGAAAGGCTGGAACTGCTGAGCAAAACGTTAAGCCCTCAAGACATCCAACTCTACTACCAGATAGTGCTAAAAGGTCGTCAAGACTTGCCATTATCGCCAACTGCTCGTGTTGGTATTGAGATGGTGGTTCTGCGTATGTTGGCATTTAGGCCTGCTGAGCAAACTGTTGCTACGTCAATCTCGACTCAGTCGACAAGCCCAGCGCCAGCTCCTGCAGCTCAGAATCCGGTTCAGAACCAGGTTCAGGGTGTTGCTCAGTCAATGAGTCAACCTGTGCCAGAGCCGAGACAGCCAGTTCAGGCTCCTGTGGGTTCACAGCCTCAAGTACAGCAACAAGCTCCTGTTCAGCAGCCTGTGCAACAGCAACAACAGAACCCGGCACAATATTCAGATTCGCAAGGTTACGCTGATCATTCAGGCAACCAAGGTTATCCAGAACAGGATTACCCGCACAGCCAGTATGATGTACCACCTGCTTATGATGAGCGTCCAAGTTACGGTGCAGATCAGCCTCAGCAGCAACAAACGAATTATCAGAGCCAGAGTCCGGTTCAACAGCCAAGCGCTGCGCCTTCTACTCCTCCTGTTTCGCAAGAGCAACCCGCGCGTGCAACTTCACCGGTGAGTGGTTTACGCCACCAATTGCGCTCTCAACGCAGAGGCAGCGCGGCAACAGATAACAAAGGGTCAACGCCAAAAAAGGCTAAAGCGACATCAGCTAAAACTTCAGTTCTTGACCGAGTTGCCCAGCAACACGGTGGTTCTGAGCGGGTGTCGCCAGCTTCTTTATCAGCCTCTTCTACTGAAAAGGGAACCAATGATAATGAACCTTATCGCTGGAAACCGTCTAAACCTGTAGTGAAAGAGGTGAGCAAAGAGCTTACACCTACTCAGATCAAGCGTGCGTTAGAGCATATTAAGACACCAGAAATGGTCGATAAATTGCTTCAAGAGTCGATTGCTCAAGATGAATGGTCCGCCACGATTCAAAAGCTAGAGACAGCCAAGCTTGTTGAACAGTTAGCATTGAACTCAGTGTTTGCTAAAAACGACACATCAATCACTTTAACGTTAAGAGCGAGCCAAGCTCACTTGAATACGGATCGCGCACAGAGCGAACTATTACAGTCGCTCAATACCGTGTTAGGAGAAGAGTGTCATTTGAGTGTTGAAATCGGCGAAGGTGGAGAAACGCCACTAGAACTACGAGAAAGATTGTATCAAGGTAAGTTGAAAGACGCGTTTACCGCTTTGGAAAACGATGCCAACGTACAGTTTATTGAAAGACGTTTTGCTGCAGAACTCGACAGAGACAGCGTTCGTCCTATCTAGAACTTTTTCACGTTTAGTGACCGGCGTATCATCCCAGATAAGCAAATCTGAGAACTGAACACCGAGGGGTTGAATCACACTGTTTTAACCCCCATTTAAGCACGTATAGCTTAATTAATTTTAATAAACCAATTAGACCAGAGAGTATTAACATGTTTGGTAAAGGCGGTATGGGCAACATGATGAAGCAAGCCCAGCAAATGCAAGAGCGCATGCAAAAGCTTCAAGAAGAAATCGCAAATATGGAAGTTACAGGTGAGTCAGGTGCTGGCCTTGTAAAAGTAACGATCACTGGTAGCCACAGCGTTCGCCGTGTTGATATCGATGAAAGCCTAATGGAAGACGATAAAGAGATGCTTGAAGATCTTATCGCTGCTGCTTTCAACGATGCGGCTCGTCGCGTTGAAGAAACTCAAAAAGAGAAAATGGCTGGCGTAACTGGCGGAATGCAACTTCCACCAGGTATGAAGATGCCTTTCTAAGTAACTCATTCTTAAAGGTTAATTCTCGTACTAGCTTGTGTTGAACTGGCCATTACTTGAAAATCAGAACGGTTATATATGCGTACCAGTCATATGCTGGAGCATTTGATGGAGGCCTTACGTTGTCTACCTGGGGTTGGCCCCAAGTCGGCGCAGCGTATGGCCTTTCATTTGTTACAGCGCGATAGAAAAGGCGGCCTACAGTTGGCTGAAGCTCTTAGCCAAGCAATGACTGAAATTGGTCATTGTAATGAGTGCCGTACTTTTACCGAAGAAGAGACCTGCCACATTTGTACCAATCCTAAACGTCAGGATAACGGTCAAATTTGTGTAGTAGAGAGCCCTGCAGACATCGCAGCCATTGAAGCAACGGGCCAATATTCAGGTCGTTACTTTGTGCTTATGGGGCATCTTTCACCACTTGATGGTATTGGTCCAAGTGACATCGGTCTCGATGTCTTGGATTACCGCTTATGTCGTGGTGATATCACTGAAGTTATTTTAGCGACTAACCCGACAGTAGAAGGGGAGGCGACAGCACATTACATTGCTGAGCTATGTAATGCCCATGAAGTGAACGCTAGTCGTATCGCCCATGGTGTTCCTGTTGGTGGTGAGCTCGAGCTAGTGGATGGCACCACGCTTTCACACTCGTTACTCGGTCGTCATAAAATCTAAAAAAGCCGCTTGGTGAACCATCACCAAGCGGCTTTTTCTTTTATGGTTCTCAAAGGTTTCTATTCCAAAACACTTCTCTTAGCTTAATCTGAACCTCTCACCGCTTTGTATATCATTGCGCCAATCACGGCACCAATAATCGGTGCAATCCAGAATAGCCATAACTGAGAAACAGCCCAATCACCAACAAACATAGCCACGCCGGTACTTCGAGCGGGGTTAACAGAGGTGTTCGTTACAGGGATACTGATAAGGTGGATTAAGGTTAAACAGAGACCAATTGCGATAGGAGCAAATCCAGCCGGTGCTTTCGAATCTGTCGCGGCCATGATCACGAATAGGAACACCATGGTCATGACCACTTCACAAACGAGTGCAGCGGTAAGTGAGTAACCGCCCGGTGAGTGTTCACCATAACCATTGGAAGCAAAGCCAGAGGCAGCTGCATCAAAGCCAGCTTGGCCTGAAGCAATCACAAATAACACGCCACCTGCGATAATACCGCCAATCACTTGGGCAATAATATAAGGTGCGACATCTTTGGCATCAAAGCGACCACCGCTCCACAGTCCAATAGTAACAGCAGGGTTGAGATGACAGCCGGATATATGGCCAATAGCAAAAGCCATGGTGAGAACGGTTAAACCAAAAGCGAGGGAAACTCCGAGTAGACCAATTCCCACATCAGGGAAAGCCGCGGCTAAGACGGCACTACCACAACCGCCTAACACCAACCAAAACGTACCAAACATTTCTGCAATATACCTATTCATAACGATCCTTATTAATCTGTACCAGTATCAACAAGATAGTTTAGATTTCGCAAGTTTGTGAAATCTTGGGCATATAGGAGGAAGAAAAGGTCAGATAATCTTTTAGGTAATGGCTTCTAACTCGATCAGGTTATCAAGGGCTTCTTGATCTGTTTTGCCACAGATGACAGGGCAGGCTTTGAATTGGTGACATACCTTCGGGCGTGAAGGTTGACCAAATAATTTGCATAGATCTTGCTCATTTAATTGAATGCAGCGTACGCCAGCAGGCTTGCCATTAGGCATTCCAGGAATAGCAGATGTAATACTTGGAGCGATACAACAAGCTCCACAACCTAGGCGACATTCCATCAAATTAAACTCACTAAATAACAGGGTGCGCGATAGTAGCAAAAAATGAGGAGAGTGGCAGCTGTTGATTGAATCAAAGAATGAACAATTATTATCCTTGAACTTTTTATGGGCTAGCGGTATAACACGCACCCCAGTAAAAGAGTAAGAAGTAATCCTATGACGATTCCATTTTGGCAAGAAAAGACACTAGAGCAAATGACCGAGAACGAGTGGGAATCACTGTGTGACGGTTGTGGTAAGTGTTGCCTACATAAACTAATGGATGAAGATAGCGATGAAGTTTACTACACTAATGTGGCGTGTAGCTGGTTAAACGACAAAACATGTTCGTGTAAAGATTACCCGAACCGTTTCACTTCAGGTGAAGAGTGTCTGAAGCTGACTCGTGACAAGATCGATGAATTTCACTGGTTACCAGACACTTGTGCTTACCGTCTTCTATCAGAATCTAAGCCGATCCCAGAATGGCACCCATTGATTACTGGATCAAAAACAGAGATGCATGCAGCAGGTGAAAGCGTTCGTAATAAAGTGGTATACGAAATTGATGTTGTCGATTGGGAAGACCACATTTTAAACCACCCTAGCAGGGGGTAGGCTGCATAAGGCTTGGTGGGGCTTATGGGTTTGTCAATAAATGCCAATATTTGTCTATATTGCGAAAATCCGGCGCCATTTTGTCGCCATATTTATGGCGACACTTAAAGGTTGGCTAGAGTTTTTTTTGTGACCACATCTTCTAGGTGATCGGGGGCTAGGTGAGCGTAGCGCATAGTTTGTTTTATGTCGCTGTGACCAAGGATTCTTTGCAGGGCGATAATGTTGCCGCCGTTCATCATGTAGTAAGACGCGAAAGTGTGGCGCAGAACGTGGGCAGCTTGCTGGCTTAAGCGTGGTATGTGTTTCACGATGAAACGATACACCGTGGAATAGCCAATACTAAACAATGGCCCTGAACCTTCCTTATAAATCCCATCATAAAGCTCTGGGCTTATGGGTACCGAGCGATTCTTTTTGCTTTTGGTCTGTGTGAACCCTATCTGGCAGGGTAGTTGTCACTGTTAAAATTTAACCAGTTTGGGCGATAA
>NZ_JBFSTC010000107.1:0-17315 GCF_041466605.1 Vibrio sp. 10N.247.310.17
AGCTCGGAAGGATCCTTCAACCGATCACTTTGGCTTTAACTGATCGGCATTACCCCAAGGAGAGCCCTTTTACTTCGGCTTCAGGTCCAATTTTGGCAGTAACGAAGATAATGGGGATATGCGCGGTGTTGGGCTGTTCTTTGAGCTGTCTGCAAATTTCATAACCGTCAATATCAGGCATCATGATATCGAGGAGAATGAGGTCTGGCTGAGGCACCATCTTGGCTATCTTGATGCCAATGGTACCGTTAATTGCGACTTTGACTTGATAGGTATCTTTAAGTATTGCAGTCAACACATCCAAATTGCTTGGGGTGTCATCCACGACTAACACTATGGGTTTACGACTCATTGATACCTCGTATAAAAATCAAACAGTTATAAACATAGTGTAGAACGATTTTTAGAGGTTAATCAGAAAAAATAGCAATTGTTTATTGAAAATGAAGAGTAGATCTTCGAGTGACATCAAACCAACGTTTGTCGAAGTATGACCAGTCAATATTACGTCGATTAAGTCATTATAATACAAAGGAAATTATACAGATTACTTTTGAATCCAGACCTTTTATTAACAAAATACAAACTGGCAAAAACAAAAAGAGCTCCTCACTTGGGAGCTCTTTTCACTTAAGTCATTAGAGAATCAAATAGCCTAGCGAACCAATAACCTAACGACCTGAATAATACATACAGATTCGAACACCATCGAACTCACGAATCTCAAATGGGATCTCGTAGATCGACTCCATCACTGACTTTTCAACCACTTCAGAGACCTTGCCCGACTTAACTACTTGGCCCCTCTTCATCGCGACAATGTTATCTGAGTAACAAGAAGCAAAGTTGATGTCGTGAATCACAATAACCACCGCCTTATTAAACTCATGCGCTAGGCGACGTAGCGTCTGCATGATTTCAACCGAGTGTTTAATATCTAGGTTGTTTAGTGGCTCATCCAAGAACACATAATCCGTATCTTGCGCCACAACCATCGCGATAAACGCCATTTGACGCTGACCACCACTCAATTCATCAAGGTATCTGTTTTGGATATCGGTAATGCCAAGGTGCTCTAGCGCTGTATCGACGATCTTATGATCTTCGTCTTTCAAGCGACCTTGAGAATGCGGAAAACGCCCAAAACAGACCAACTCACGAATCGTAAATCGCATATTGATGTTGTTTGATTGTCTTAACACAGCAAGGTGCTTCGCAAGCTCTTTGGTATCCCATTCAGCCAGTAATTTATCGCCAATAACGACCTCGCCCGCATCACTTTCGGTTAAGCGACTCGCCATAGAAAGCAGAGTACTTTTACCCGCACCATTTGGGCCAATGATAGAAGTCACTTCCCCTTTAGGGAACATGGCACTGGCATCATCCACCACAAGTGTCTTGCCATACTTCTTACTCAAACCTGTTAATTTAATCACTACTTATTACCTTTACTGAATTCTGGTGCGTAACAACAAGAACATAAAATACAAACCGCCGACCAAGTTAATGATCACGCTCACAGTGGTTTCAAACGCCATTACTTTTTCAATGAACCATTGGCCTGAAACCAATAGAACGACCGCTAACAAACTGCTCGCGATGATAAGCACACGATGTTGATAAGATTTGAATATCTGACGAGCTAAGCTCACGGTGATTAAACCAAAGAACAGCACAGGGCCAACCAAAGCCGTCGATACTGCGACCATCACTGACACAATCACTAAGGTAATCTGAGTCAATCGCTTGGTGTTAACGCCCAAGCTTGTCGCGTTATCAACACCAAGCCAAAGCACATCAAGCTTAGGCGCTAACAACCACAGGCCAAGCAAGCTCAAACCCAGTGGAATAAGGCTGAGGTAAACCAGTTCGCCTTTCACGTTATTGAAGCTCGCGAACATCACATTTTGCAGCACGGCAAACTCGTTCGGGTCAATCAACATCGCAAGGAAGTTAGCCAAGCTTGAGAATACGCTGCCGCACACAATACCAATCAACAACAGTGTAAATACGTTGTTTCGCTTGCTCTTGAAGTAAAAATGGAACAGCGCAAACGAGAACAAGATCATCACAGTCACAGACAATGAAAAGTTTGCGATTGAATCAATCACCCAGAAACTGGTACTGCCAAACACAAACAGAAGCACCGTTTGAACCAGCATATACAGACTGTCAAAGCCCAAGATGGATGGGGTTAGAATTCGATTATTAGTGATGGTTTGGAAAACCAATGACGATGCAGAAATCGCCACCGCAGCCAACACAATCGACAGCAGTTTGGGTAGTCGCAAAGACAAGAAGAACTCGTAGTTATCCCACGTAAGTCCCTGCCCCACAAATACTGCCGACATACCCAAAGACGCGATAGCCAGAATCGCAATTTTTACTGAATCACGCATTCGACTTGTCTCTCATGATCAGGTAGATAAAAATCAAGCCGCCAAAGACACTGATTACCATTGAAATTGGAATCTCGTAAGGGAAGATAACGACTCGAGCCAACAAGTCGCAGGCCAATACCAAGATCACGCCCCAGTAGGCTGTCCAAGGCAGAATTTTCTTCATGTTATCGCCCATCATCAACGACACGATATTCGGCACGATAAGGCCAAGAAATGGGATAACACCAACGATCATCACCACTGAAGAGGCGCAGATAGCAACCAATGCAACACCAATGAAGACGATCTTCTGATAATTGAGGCCAATGTTTTTTGCGAAGCTTTCACCAATACTTGCCGCACTGAACTGACTCGCAAAGTAATAAGCCAACACACATGCAGGAACCGCGAGGTAAAGGATTTCATAGCTGCCTTGCAATACACTCGCAAAGTTCGCCATCGTCCAAGCCGACATGGTTTG
Organism: Vibrio sp. 10N.247.310.17; assembly: GCF_041466605.1. NCBI lineage: Bacteria > Pseudomonadati > Pseudomonadota > Gammaproteobacteria > Vibrionales > Vibrionaceae > Vibrio > Vibrio sp. 10N.247.310.17. The sequence goes on from NZ_JBFSTC010000107.1 coordinate 2,863, forward strand.
TACTAAATCGTATTTGTAAGCGATAAAGGTTGTTAGAGATGAGACAACGTTGCCATACATGATGCCAATCAAAGGTACCAACACCGCATTCTTGAACTTCAAGTGTTGTAGAAAGCGGACCAATAGCATAGTGCCTAACACCGCAAACGCAAAGATAAAGCCTAAGTAGCTCCATTGAGCGGCATTACCCAGCACCAGAATACCGACGATGTACCCCAACATGGCGCAATCAATCGTGCCCATCGTAGAAGGTGCAGCAAACTTATTCTGAACAATCTGTTGCATTATCAAGCCAGCAACACTCAAGCCGGCACCGGCAAGCACAATCGCGAACAGTCGAGGGATCCGACTAACAACATAAATAGAGTTGGCGTGTTGGTTGCCATTGAAAAAATCGCTAAAACTGATCTCAGCGACTCCAATCATTAATGACGCAACGCATAACACAACAAGAAATACAGCAGCTGCAATGGGTTTCAACATAGAAGTAATACTAAAGGTAGGATCGGGGAGACCGTATAAAAAAGTGAAAAAGGGCTTATAAGAACACTCTTATAAGCCCGAGAATCTGATGACTAGTAACTATTGAATCGTACGTTCAATGTCTCCAAGCATTCTGTGAATCGCTGTTACGCCGCCACCTACCAGATACCAAGCACTTGAATCAAGGTAAACGATGTTGCCTTGCTGCGCTGCAGGTGTTGCTGCAACCAGTGGGTTGTCAAACAGCTGTTGTGCGCGCCCTTCTGACTTACCGATCGCTTTTTCGCGGTCAAGCACGTAAAGCACTTCAGGTTTTGCGTCAGCAATATATTCAAACGAGATTAGATTGCCGTGATTCCCTTTAATCGGAGCCACTGTCGCACTCTTTGACTCCACAAAGCCAAAGTCATCAAAGATGATTGAGAAGCGACTGCCCTTATTGAACATCGTAATGTTGTTGCCGTTGTTCATTAGCATCATTGCTGACGTTTCGTCAGACGCGACTTTGTCGTTAACCGCCGTGATAGAAGCTTGAGTCTCTTTAATGAGCGCTTCTACTTTAGCTTGCTTACCAAAGAGCTTGCCTAGCGCGCGCCAGTTTTGCTGAGCATCAGCCCAGTATTTGTCACCTTCAATAGAGAACATGATGGTCGGAGCTATTTTTGCTAGTTGATCGTAAACCTTAAGCATACGGTTTTCGGCAATGATGATGTCAGGCTTCAGCATGTAGATAGCTTCAAAATCAGGTTCACTCAATGAGCCCGTATTTGCCGTCGTATCTTTGTACGAAGCTAGATAGTCAGGCATTAGGCTGTGAGGCGCGCCAACTGGCTGTATACCAATCTGATCAAGCACATCCAAGCTACCAAAGCCAAGTACTACAACGCGCTGTGGTACTTCGGTAAACTGCACCGTGCCCTTTACGTGTTCAATAGTGATTGTTTCCGCTTGAGCGGTCATTATCAATGATGATGCAAGAGCGATAGCAAGCCCACCCAATAACTGACGAACTGAATTGATTGTTTTCTTCATGTGTCTTCCTTTGCCAAGGATACAAACCACCACTCATGACAATAAAAGTCACATTACTCATAGATGAGCATGGGGCGTACACAACGGCTAAATAACGATAATTTAAAGTCTGTCATTGCTTTGACAACAAACCTGTAACGCAAGTGAGAACTATTATCAATTATATTTGCGTTAAATTAGCGACACAACAACTTTATTATTCAGAAATGTAAAAGTGAGTATTCATGTTTTGCGTAGTCGGGAGATATATTAGGAATCAAAAATAGCAAAAAGCGCGAAGAGGAAAATGATCATCAATCTGAAGAAAAAACCTGATGGGGGAAAATGTCCGAAAACCCTGTAATTACAACGCTAAACCTCCTAATTACAACGCTAAACCTCAGAGTCACAAATTGCAATTTACAATGTAAAGACCAAGTATAACAGACACTTAACCACCACTAAATTAATACCTCAATTAAAACCACCAATGACAAAGAATACGAAGCGGTGCAAAACAGAGCCTCAGTCAGATACCTTGGTCAATCCCCTGTCCTTCGTTCATTTAACTATCAATAAGCGACGGCAAATCATTCAAAAATATTTTTAAATTTAATTAGAAATAGGGTTGTAATTTAAAAAACTAGGCGTATAGTTCGCCACCTGGCTCTAATCTATAGAGCTGTTAATGCTAAAGTAAGTCCAAGTTCCACATAGACAGTTCTCGATTCCCTCGTTACACCATCTCTGCGTCAGCTTTCACCCAGATAGTCATTCAATAGCTTTTAAATTCGATCCTACTACCGATCTCTCGTCATTCGCTCTTTTATCAGCGAAGTCAGAATAGATCGATCACTTAAATACAAATGTAATAAACACAAGGCACAGTTATGTCACGCAGAACAACACGACAAACCCATTGGTACCAACTATCACGCGAAAAAACAGTCAATAAACTAAAAGGTAATAAATGCTCAAGATTAAAATAGACTTACACAAAGAAGAGATTTCATGGGTCACCGAGATTCGACAGCTCAATAGCGATATACTCCACCGCCACATATTGCCCAAGCTACAACATCACAGTTATCTCATCGACTTTGAATTTAATGAACGAGAAAGCATCGGAACTATCGTTTCAGGCAACGGAAACACCCTAGGACATTTCACACTCCTATAGCATTTCCCATCGGCTACAGAAAGAAACACCGTCTAGTTCGACAGATATAAAAAAGTCAAAGATGTCACCCTCAATTCGCTCTAGCAGAACAAAATAGAGTAGAAGTAAAACAGATCAGAAACCTAGCCCTTTTTGCATTTCACACGCGGCTAACGCTAGCTAGGTTATCGTGCTCCTATTGAAACCAACTTATATCAAACTCTGAATCACCAATGAGTCATTATCATTGCATTCATGGACTAATAAGTTAACGGCATCGACCTTAACTTTTGATCAAGAGTATATAAGTGCTCTGCAGCTTGCATGTGTTGAGGGTAATCGCTGAATTTCTCACGATTCTCCTCATTCATCTTACATGTCTCATCCACCAGCATTAACTTCCAATACAGCTTTGTTGTATGCAGCATCGCCAGTAAAGGTTTGAACACCTCTTTCTCATAAGCTTGAATCAACTCTTCAATCAACTCGTCACGTTCGTCTTCACTTGCGATTGAACCTTCGGTTGCCGACAACACTTTTTGATACTTCAGGTTTTGTTGCAGCTTATCCATCACCGTTTGGTTTTCTTCCGCTAACTCAACAAGCTTCGACTTAATAATGTTCACCCAATTCTCTTGGCTAAGAACCCCATCATCGATACTCGCAAAATCTTCACGTATTTGACGTTCGACGTCTTTTTGAGCTTTCTTCAAAACCGCACGCACCTTTTGGAAAGGCAGCTGATATTCCTTACTTAGCTCGATAATCAGTTTATGAAAACCACCATTTGGCAGGTGTAAGTTTTCTTTAAACGTCGCCATTGCGGCTTCTTGCTGTTCTGTAAGGTGAGTCATTCTGTTTCCTATTCTTTATCACTTATGGTGCTGAGCCCGCGATCATACCACTATTACCCTCGTTTTTTCGGTAACTTGATAGGTTACATCTAGCTACGTACTTAATTTCTCTCAACACGTTATCTTTTGGCTAGTTATTAATCCATATGGCGTTAAATGGTAAAACTGATCATCGATTAAAATCCATACTACTCCTGTTCCAACAAAACAGACTTCTAACTTATACAGGTACTTAAATGAAAAAGATTGCACTTAAGATTGAGACTGCGCAAGTCGGATACTCACCAAGCTCGCCACCATGATGGCTAAATAGAAACTGCCGATAATGGACTCCATGAACACAAAGAATTGAGCAATAGGCAAAGCCGGTGATATGTCGCCATAGCCAACCGTGGTCAAGGTGATAAAGCTAAAGTACATCGCATTGAACAAGTTGGTCAGCCAGATTTGCTCTTCTAACCCGTTAAATGCATTAGGGAAGATTTCTAAAATCAACAAGTAGATAGTCGACCAAGCGAACCCTAACAACAAGTAAATACAGATAGAACCAATAATATGATTGGGCGTCACCGTCTTTGCTTTCATTACCTGTTTGAGAGCGGAATAAATATGTGAGAACAGAAACACCGCCAATGCCGTTAACGTCACTATCGAAAGGTTATAGTCCTCCAAAAACGAGAATACCCCCGACACCGTAGCGGTTATCAATAGCAGACCATACCAAGAGCGATACAAGGCTCGCTCTTTATGTATTCCCACTATCGAAACAGCCAAAGTAATAATGATCAAAAACAGAATGGTCTTTTGACCTTGCGGATAAAACTGCTGCATCACCGCGCAACCAAAAAACAACACCAACAGTGCATAGAATAAGAAGTAGAAGTTGTCGTCTTTAGAGACTGGCTTCATCTATTTTTCCTCTGCCTCTGCTGGTTTTTTCTCAGTTTCTTCTTGGTTTTTCTCTTCAAGTCCAAGCCATGCCATCATCAGCTCATAGCTTAAACTCAGTATCACAGCACCAACAAACAGACCAACGATGCCTGACATCGCCATTCCGCCCAATGCACCCAGTAGAATAACCAACATTGGGATATGAGAGCCGCGGCTCAATAGCATCGGTTTCAAAATAGCGTCACTGCCACTGACCAAAATACACCACACTAAGAACAGGCTCGCCGCTAGCGTCGATTCAACACTGAACATGTAAATAATTGCAGGTAATAAAGCAAGAATCGGCGGAAGTTGAATAATTGCAATGAGCAGAACAGCTAATGCCCAAAACGCAGCCGCAGGAACGCCTGCAATAACTAAACCAATTGCTGACATAATGGATTGAATCACAGCAACACCTATCACACCCTGCACGACACTACGTACCGTTGATTTAGATAACTGTACCAACTCTTCACCTTTACCATCGGTTAGGCGAGCCACTAAGTGAGTGACCCCCGTTTGGCACTTATCGGCGTTACTCATAAATGCGCCAGCAATGATGGTAGAAATAATAAACTGAATAAACCCACCGCCGAGAGAGCCTAAAACAGAAGCAGCTTTCGTCGCAAACTGTTTCAGTTCGTCAGCATACTTTATGAACGTACCTTCAATATTATTGGAGGCAGCTACCAAGGTTGAATATACCTTCTCCCCAATGAATGGAATATCTTGTAAAGACTCTTTGGGTTTCGGCAGAGACAGGGTTCCGTCCTGTAGCCCTGTCATTAGGTCCGAAGCACTGGTGTAAATACCGGAAGAGAGCGCAACTAAAGGAATGAGCAGTAACAGTACTCCGATAAAGCTCAGTAATGCGCTGGCTTTTCCTTTCGACATTCCCGTCTTATTTGAAATCGCGACAGCAACTGGATAGAGCGCAGTCGCAATGATCGCCCCCCAAATAACCAGTAGAATGAATGGGCGTAAAATCGCAAAACACCAGTAGACTAGCATAGCAATCGCTGCAATTTTGATGGCAGCGTCTATCGCCTGTTTTGAAAAATCGTCGGTTAACTTCATGAGACGTCCTTGTTAGACAAAATTAATGCTGATTTTGTAGAAACTTCCAATTCCGAGTTTCTAGGAATAAAGAGGCCAAAATCATATATATGCCAATTAGCAATAATTGGAATATGCGAATAAAAGTGTTGCTATCGATATCGCCGGAGCTCATCAATGTGCTACCGACAAGTACTAGCAAGGTACTAAATGCAGTGGCGAAAATCGGTGCTTTTTCGGGAACCGTGTAGATTTTCTTAGCAATCACAATAGCGACCAAGCCTATGAATAAAGAGTAGAAGATAATATTCGGAACAATCGAAAGGATTGAAAAAGCAGCAATCGCGAGCAATCCCCCGATACCGTTACTTATCACCAGAAAAGCGCTCAACTTTATCGACTTCTCTGACGTAATCATCAACGATAACAACGCAATGAACATCATTGTCAGCAAAGCTTCAGATATTTGAAAAATAAAGAAAAAACACACCACTGGATAGGAGATAATCATCGCCCTAAAGGCCGCATACCAACGCTGTTTCTTTTCGAGTGGCGCAGCAGCGAAGCCAGAGAACGCCGACTTAGGTTCAGGGAAGAAGACATGAACCAGCGCAAAAATAGTCACCGACACTACACCAGAAGTCGCTAAACCTGATGCCAGCATTACTGAAACGCCAGGGTTATCAATCGCCATGAATGGCAACATCAAGACAGCAATCAACAGTATGGTAGCGAACAGATTCCATTTAGGGTCGACAAACAAGTAGTAACCCCAAAGCATCATTAGCCCCACTAAAATCAGTAGTGGGATCGGGTAATGGGTAATTCCTCGCGACAGCAATAAACCTAACCCCATGGTGACAACAACAGCCAATAACAATTCGTAGACCGTTTCCTTATGGAGATTTGGTTTATCAATTAAGAACTTAGCAGTGAACACTGGCGCCACAAACGCAAGTGGCCAGTTTATCCATGCAGCCAAGAAAACAGCCAACGTGACCCCTACGGTAAACCGCAGGATCCGTTGCTGTGTTTGTTGGTCAGGAATCGGCTTATCGGACATAAGACAATACGCTAATCAGACGAATCCATACTTTGCCTATCGCGTTGAACACAAAGTTGTCGCCGCTATAAACAATCACATCCGCTTGGCCGCCCACTCGAAGCATGCCTTGCATCTCATCTCGTTCAAATTCGATAGTGATAGGAAGCATCTGTGTTTGACGCAACCAACCCGTTTGTTGGCTAGCTTGAGCAAGCTTACCTGCTTGATCATTTTGTCCCCAATCAACACCCCAATCGATGCTACTCACTCGCCCTTTCACGATTTGTCCTGGAGCGAAATCCAATGCCACTTCCACTTCATCACCGACGGTTACGTTACCAAGGCTATTTTCACGATAATAAGCTTCAATCCAGATATCTTCCGTCGAAACAAAAGTCATGATCGGTTGACCTGCTGATGCGTAAAAACCCTCAGAAAGGCTAAAGTTAGAAACGCCACCTTGTGTCGGTGCTGTAATCACGGTGCGCTCTAGGTTCAACTGTGCCTGTTCAAGTGCTAACAACGCCGCTTTCACTTGGCTGTTTTCCTGACCTTCTTTACCCATTTGTTTCTTAGCACGGTCAAGGTCAGCTCCTGCATTGACAACCGCCGCTCGAGACGTTGCAAATGATATGCACGTCTAATAATGCAACAATATATACAGGATTGTATTCCAATGACCTCTAGTCACTACCAAGTCCCGGTAATTCAAACGAACTACGCTAAAATTCTGGTTCAGGTATTTTCTGACTATGGCCTTGATTTACATCTGTTGCTTAAAGATTCCGGTTTACCACCCGACCTTATCGAATCAGAAAGTGATTTTGTGCCATCGGAATCCATTAAGCGTTTGATTTATCTTACATCTGCACAACTCGGCGTATCTCGGTTCACCGATATTCTTGGACTCGCATTTCGACGTCGAATCATCCCAAATGTCTTGCATCAATTTACCGAATTCGAAACCATTGGTGATGCACTAAAACAGATCAATTCAATCTTTGCCTACGACTCCCCAGGGAGCAAGGTCGAGTTTATTCAAGAACACGGTCAGAGCTGGTTTTGTCGAACCGCCCCGGAAGACAATTCCCCTATGTTTCAATGGGGAGAAGCTTTTGCGATTACATATATCATTGAATTAATAACCATTTTATCCCAATCGCCATGGTTACCTAATAAGGTGCGTCTACAAGGACATGACATCGATGTCGTCAAAACACTGGTGCCAAGTAGCTGCCAACTGTTTGTTGATCAGTCGTCGACGGCTGTACTTATTCCTGAAGAAATCTTACAACTCCCAATTAGCCTAACCTCTAAAGAACTCAGTGCTAAACCGACACTTATTGAGTGGCATACCAGCTTTACCGATAGCGTTTATGAGCTTCTAAAGCCGTACATGAAAGAACAAGATCTCTCTCTCGAAGAAGCCGCTGAGTTACTCAACTTTTCGGTGCGAACGTTCCAACGCAAACTCAAGAACGAAAACACCACTTATCGAAAAATCAAAGAGAACCTGATGTTTTCGGTAGCTTGCGAACTGATGGAAGAGGGCCATACGCTGACCTACATCTCTAGCCAACTCGGCTACACCAACATCTCTCATTTTTCTCGTGCGTTTAAGCGTGTGTCTGGTCTTACGCCGAAGATTTACCAACGTTCAATTTTGGACTAAGTGTAGTTTTGGACTAAGTACAATCTGGCCTCCCTCTCAGTTCCATTTGTAAGAGTGTCGCTAGATCTATCGCGCCCCAAAGCTCCTCTACGTCTTGTACCCTAAAATAAATAATCATACTTACTCCTCTTTAAGTCGAAGTACCATCTTGGATCAATCTCGACAGAGATACTTACCATAATGCGCCACACCCACTTTAAGAGCTGTTTCGCATATAAAATAATAAGCGTTTGAAAGTTATAAGTTTATCTCCTAAGTTTTTTATACCCCTTACTCAGGAAGATGTAGATGAGCAATATAGAAAAAGTATATGGATTTAATACGCCCCAACGGCTCTTTGTCGGTTACACACTCGCCGTACTCGTTGATTTAACCGTTCTCAATTTTTTTGATGAATATTGGGATTTCGTCAATATCGAGTCTTTCACCATCTCATTTGCTGCTGCGATTTTGCTACAGCTGTTGCTCAAGTTATCCATCGGCTTAGAACATAAGCTCGCGGATTACTTCAAGTCGAAACCCGGCACTGCCCCTAAGATCTACAGAGGCCTGTCGAGCTATGTGATTCTCGTCGGTTCAAAATTCGTGATGCTAGAAGCCATCAACATTCTATTTGGTGACAAAGTGGATTTCACGGGGCCTTGGAACGGTGTCGTCGCCTTCTTTGCAGTGGTATTTACCATTCTGGTTGCCGAAGTGATTGTTTCTAAAATCTACTTTGCATTGGATGACACGCAGAAAACCGAAAAAGCCTAAGCGCTCTATCGATTTTCAAGTGAACTGCAAACAATAAGTGGGCTACTCGGGAAGCCGATAACGTTGCATCACTAAAAAGCAAAACGCTTTCCGAAGGATCGGTTAAAAGCGTTTTGCGCTTTTTTGAGGGAGTGTTGACGGAGATGAGCTTAGAATGACGAGGTTATTTCTCCCTCGCCAGGATTAAGACCACTTTTAGCTCGCTCCAAATTTAACCGCGAAAGATCTGCGTACCAAGAACGATCTCACGTGATCATAAATCAGATTAAACACAAACGCGTAAATGGTAATAAAAATGGTCACGCCGATATCCATTAAAAATGCCGGCCAAATCCCCACATTAAGCAAGAAAGCCATCACTGGGATCGTCGCTATCAACAAGCCTGCTTCAAACAAAACCACATGGAATATTCTCAGCTTAAGTGAACGCTGAGATTTTTCACCCGTAAAGTAGCGATCAAAAATGCGGTTAAAACAGTAATTCCAAATCATAGCGATTGTCGCAACAACTATCATGGTTCCTGATAAGGCATTCACATCATGATCGGTAAATATCGCCAACCCCATAATTGAAAGTGTTACGGCCAAAACTTCGAATAACACTGAGTGGAACACTCTTTCTAACGTACTCATACATTCCTCTAAATAATCTAGTATGTGTTGGATTAGCTCGGATTATGTCATCGAAAATAATAAGAGAAAGTTAACAGCCATCACGATTAGTGATAGCCTGAGCATTATCATCCCATTTGGTATTGAGCGAGAGGTAACATGTACAGTTTTGAGCAATTAAAAGTCTTCGTCACCGTGTGTGAAAGTGGCTCTTTTTCTGCTGCAGCACGCAAGCTGAAACGCGCTCAGTCTGGTGTCAGCCAATCGATCGCCAACCTAGAAATAGCTATCGACCAAGAGCTGTTTAACCGCGAGAAAAACATCCCTGTTTTGACCAACACAGGTAAAGCCTTATTGCCTGTCGCTAAGTCGATTCTCGACCAACAAAAGTACTTCGACCAAAAAGTAGAATCGCTGACACATGAAGATGAACACGAACTGATCATTGCCATTGATGAGAGCATCATAGATAAGAATTTCATTAAGATAATCAGCTCACTAGCCGATCAGTTTCCAATCACACATTTCGATATTATTACCACCTCAACCTTCGATGTTGAAGACTTAGTCAGACGCGGCAAAGCACAGATTGGCATCATCTATGCGGATGGTGAACTTAAAGTAGATATGGACTTCTTCTTACTGGGTCAAGCACGTTTTCTTACAGTTAGCTCCGCCACTCACGAGCTGAGCCAAATGCCCGTCGTTCAAGACTCAGACCTAAAGCGCTACCGCCAATGTGTGCATCGTAGTTCTAAGCAGCGCGAATTGTGGTTCACCTATGGCATCAGCTCCATGATTTGGTATGCCAACAACCACAAAACGATCATCGATCTCGTTGAACAGAACGTAGGGTGGGCAAATGTGCCTGAAATGATGGTGATGGAAGGGATTCAGAAAGGTGATCTCGTAGCACTGCCAGTGGCACACGAGCATGGTGGTTGGATTACTCCAGTGGGTTGCTTAGTGTCTCGCAGTCATATCAATGGCCCAGTGTTAACAAGTTTACTTGAAAAACTAAAAGGCCACTCATTAGAGAACAATCAGTGGCAAGCCAACTAATCTTCCCCAATCCTTGAGTTCAGCCTATTTTAGCAACTGAATCCTAAATCAATGACGGTGGTGTTTTCTCCAGCACTACCTCATTTCCACTTTTTGTGCCGATAATTTTCTTTGTCGTGTGGATAAAACACCCTAGTTGATATCCCAAAGTGACATAACTAGTATGCGATCCCAAGGGGGTTGTCTTATCAAACTGATATCGACAAAACCAAATCGCTCTTTAACACCACTGACCCAACTTCAAATCTCCCACATAAGTGCCCCTGCCCTGCAACCACTTGTGAAAGCTTCAAATAGATCACTTTTGAATATTGATTCGCACCCAGTTTATGAGCCCTCTTCGAGTGCTTTTTTATATCTAAATGAACCTTTTGGAAAATTTGTCGTGAACGTTTTAAGAAATATTTGCCCTGAGAAAATGGGCAAAGAGCGTAACAAACGAGAGTATGATTTACGCGTACTTAATTGTGTCAGTGAAAGCGAGTATGAATCGCGTATGGCAGTTTGGAATAGCTTAACTTTGGTTGCTACTCCGTCTGTTTCAGAAACAAAAGGCTTCATCGATGAGGCTTTCAACAAACTTCAGCAAGACTTGAAAGAAGCGAGCCGCGAGTTATCGATTAACTACACGGACTTCATTGCAATGGCGCATGAAGAACTTAACTACATTAAGGTGTTTGTTACTGATAAGACCGCACAATACGGCTGGTATGCCGCGATCGTTCTTATGATCATCGGTACTGTTGCTTTATGCGCTCAGTAAACAAAACTGTGTATTCAATAAATTGTCTTAAAAGCTCAAGCGATAGGCCAATTTAGCCTTTCTATGAGCCTGTTGTTTAACTAGAAAACAAATGGTTAACCTCATTTGTTTTCTAGCCGATACCCCTTCACTCCCCCATTAGAGCCAACAGATCCTGCGTCGCTTGTTTTGGATCTTCAGCGTGACATATCGCAGATACCAGTGCTAACCCATGAATGCCGCTCTCAACTAACTGCGGGATGTTCGATTCGTTAATTCCACCAATACCGACAATCGGTAACTTCGTTGTCTCCAACGCCATTTTAATGCCGTCATAACCCCAATGTTTCTTAAGATTCGTCTTGGTCGGTGTGGCAAAAAGCGCACTGAGGCCAATGTAATCAATAGGCAAACTATCGGCTTCTCGAAGCTGTTGTTCAGTTTCAATCGACAAACCAAGAATCTTGTCTGGGCCAATCAACTGACGTGCTAACTCAGCAGGCATATCAGACTGTCCTAAATGTAAGCCGTCAGCATCCACAGCCAACGTAACGTCTACCCGATCGTTAATGATCATCGGGACACCAGAGCCAGCCAAAATCGACTTAACGGCCTGCGCACGTTCAATAAAAGCTCTGACATCTCCATGCTTCTCTCTTACTTGAACCATAGTGACACCACCAGCGATTGCTTGTTCAACGACAAACTTAAGCGTTTCAAGATCTTGCTGGTCATCAGTAACCAAGTAGAGCTTATAAGGGTTCATATCGTGCCTTTGGAGTCGGAGTCTAAATTGCGTTTCTACTATTTTACCGACAATTTGCATCATGTGCATGGAAGTTAATAAACAATTAGCTCAATTAAGCATGCTTCAACAAATATGCAACCCATTGAAACGATACTAAAAAACCGGATTTTTTAACGAAAGCGTTACTTATTACACAAACTATTCACTTAAGCCTGCCCAGAACACTGTTTTATGGAATACTTCGCAGTGAAGGAATCAGGTAAATATAGGGATAGTTATGCGCCACCTTTCTATAGCATTTAAGATCAAGCTAGGTTATGCCATCTGCTTGCTCTTTTTCGTCATTTCAGGCTTTGTGAGTTACAAAGGTATCCAAACCTTGTCGAACGGCTTTAGCCAATACAGTGTACTTAGCCAGAAAGCGACACTGTCAGGCAACATTCAAGTGCATTTTCTGCAGATGCGCTTAGCCTCTGAACGTTACTTAGAGTCATTGGATGAGCAATACGAAACGAATTATCAATCAAGCAAACTCGCGATTGATGAACTGCTCAACAACTTAATCCAAACCACCACCAAAACCGATAGCCTAGCTAGCCTGCAATTAGTGCAAGACAGCGTGGCGGCATTTGACACGGCTTATGGATCAATGAAACAGAGCCAGCTGCTCATCGACCAATTGGTGAATGTCGAGATGGTCAAACGAGAAACCAACGCCCTCAAAGCCGCGCAAAGCTTGTTGTATGAGTCGTACAACAACAATGATCCAAACGCGAGCTTATACGCGGGTATGTTGATGGAGAACTTCCTCGCAGCCAAGATCACTGTACTGAGTTACTCAAACAACAACGACCTAAAAACCTATGAAGCGGGTAAAGATATCTTTGAATACGCGTTGCCGGGTATTGAAGGCGACATTGAGTCTCTTAAATCATCCCCTTACCAAAGCGAGTTGATTGAAGATTTCTCTAACCAGCGCGAAGCGTATGCAAAAGGCTTTGAACAAGTTCATCAGCAGATGATTGAGAACACGCAAAGAACTGCGACTCTTGCCTCGATTGGTGACAGCTTGGCTATTGCGGTCGCGGATGCTCAACGTATTCTAGAGCAACAGAAACAAGCATTAACGCCAGAACTGCAAGCCAGTGAAAAACGTTCAGTTCAAATCATCTTCTTGCTAACGGGTGTGGCTTTGGTGATTGGCATGACGAGCGCTGTGTTGGTGACTCGTTCTATTACCAAAGGCATCGCACAGGTTAAACAGATCACCAATGAGCTTTCTCAAGGCAACTTAAATGTTGAAGTGAACATCGAAAGCAAGAACGAGATCGGTGAACTGCTAACCAACATGGAGATCACCATTGAATCTCTGCGCGATATTGTTGGTCAAGTGAACCGCTCTAGTGTACGTATTGGTGAGATGTCGGAGTCGCTGAATCAAGTGACCAATAACAGCTCGACCAACGCAACACAGTTGAACAATGAGATGACCAATATCTCTTCTGCCGTTGATCAATTGGCTTCGAGCACATCAGAAATTGCTGCAAGTGCTAACCACGCGTCTCAAGTTGCAAACCAAGCAACCGAGAATGTGGCGATGGGCCTGAAAGAAGTAGACAAAACACTACATGAAATTGGCAGCGCCGATGAAAGCATGCAGGTCAGCAGCCAGAAAGTGACGGACCTACACAAAGAGTCGATGAACATTGGCGCCATTCTTGAAGTAATCAAAGGCGTTTCTGAGCAAACCAACCTGTTGGCATTGAATGCGGCTATCGAAGCCGCTCGCGCAGGTGAACAAGGTCGTGGATTTGCCGTGGTAGCCGATGAAGTAAGAACGCTCGCTAAGCGCACCCAAGATTCTGCAAGCCAGATTGATGAACTCATCACCTCACTGCAACGTGGCGCTAAAGATGCGTTAGAGTCGATCAAAGAGAGCCACAGCACGGTTTCAGATGCTTCAACTCAGGCACAGCAAGCTTCTCAGAACTTACATGTGATCAACCAACACATTCAAGATCTGAACCAAGCCAATAGCCAGATCGCAGTATCTGTCGACGAGCAAGATTGCTTAACCAAGTCGTTGGGTGAAAACGCGCAAGGTGCCAATGCCATCGCGCAGAGCAACCAAGAGTCTGTAAGCAGTATTTCTGGCGCAGCGAGCGACTTAACCGAAGTTGCTCATCACTTAGAAAACCAAGTGAATCGATTTAGAACCTAACGAAACCAGCCTTAACACAGCTGACACGGTTCCGAACCAAGAATAAAAAGGTTCATCGCGGATTAGCGGGAACTTAAAACAAAAACGGTAGTAAGTGAT
>NZ_JBFSTC010000108.1:0-16639 GCF_041466605.1 Vibrio sp. 10N.247.310.17
TCGCAATCCGCGAAGGTGGCCGTACAGTTGGTGCTGGTGTTGTAGCTAAAATCTTCGCTTAATAGCATTTAGATTTTTGCACACTCTTCATTAGAAGAACTGCATAAGAAAAGGGAAGCTTCGGCTTCCCTTTTATTTTTCCACTTTCCACCACTTTTTTTGCTTTCCCTTAGTATAATCCCCGTTCCTTGTCGTTCTACTTTTGTTACACAACTTTTCTTCGAATGCTCTGCACAAATATATTCCGATTATTTTTCCAACACCACTTGCATACTAAAACGTGATCTGTATAATGCATCGCACTGGCTAACGCCGGTTTGTGAACCAATGAGCACTGAGGAGTAGGTCTTACCTAGTAATGTATACTCAGCTTATGTTCGCGGTTAATAAAAATAGTAAACCTTGTGTTTACTTCAAAAGTTAACTGACAATGCGTCCTAATCTTGGATGCTACGGTTTCACATAAATCAATCGGCATTCTCTCGTTCTTTCGAGCTTGAGTGGCGATATTGTTTGTGTAATTTTTAATAATTGGAGCTCTGTCTCATGCAGAACCAACGTATTCGTATCCGCCTTAAAGCGTTTGATTACAAGCTAATCGATGCTTCAACTGCGGAAATCGTTGAAACAGCAAAACGTACTGGCGCACAGGTTCGTGGTCCTATTCCACTTCCTACTCGTAAAGAGCGTTTCACTGTTCTTACCTCTCCACACGTCAACAAAGATGCACGTGATCAGTACGAAATTCGTACTCACAAGCGTTTGATCGACATCGTTGAGCCAACAGATAAAACTGTTGATGCTCTAATGCGTCTTGATCTTGCAGCTGGCGTTGATGTTCAAATCAGCCTAGGTTAAGGGAGATAAGAATAATGATTGGTCTAGTCGGACGTAAAGTGGGTATGACCCGCGTATTTACTGAAGAAGGCGTTTCTATCCCAGTAACTGTTGTTGAGGTTGAAGCGAACCGTATTTCTCAAGTTAAAACTCTTGAGACAGACGGCTACGCAGCAATCCAAGTAACTACTGGTGCTAAGAAAGCTAACCGTGTAACTAAACCTGAAGCTGGTCACTTCGCGAAAGCGGGTGTTGAAGCAGGTCGCGGTCTTTGGGAATTCCGTTTAGAAAACGGCGAAGAGTTTGAAGTTGGCGCTGAGCTAAACGTAGAACTTTTCAACGAAATTAAAAAAGTAGACGTTACTGGTACATCTAAAGGTAAAGGCTTCCAAGGCGCTATCAAGCGTTGGAACTTCTCTACTCAAGATATGACTCACGGTAACTCTTTGTCTCACCGCGCACCGGGTTCAATTGGCCAATGTCAAACTCCAGGCCGCGTGTTTAAAGGCAAGAAAATGGCAGGTCACATGGGTGCTGAGCGTGTAACGACTCAAAACCTAGAGATCGTACGTGTTGACGCTGAGCGCAATCTACTCCTTATTAAAGGTGCAGTACCAGGCTCAACAGGCGGTAACGTGATCGTAAAACCTGCTGTTAAAGCATAACGTCTAGGAGTAAGTAATGGAATTGATGGTTAAAGGTGCTGATGCACTAACTGTTTCCGAGACTACTTTCGGACGTGACTTTAACGAAGCTCTAGTACACCAAGTAGTTGTTGCGTATGCAGCAGGTGCTCGTCAAGGTACTCGTGCTCAAAAGACTCGTTCTGAAGTATCAGGCGGCGGTGCTAAGCCATGGCGCCAAAAAGGTACTGGCCGTGCACGTGCTGGTACAATTCGTAGCCCAATCTGGCGTACAGGTGGTGTTACTTTTGCTGCGAAACCACAAGATCACAGCCAAAAAGTTAACAAGAAAATGTACCGCGGTGCTATGAAAAGCATTCTTTCTGAGTTGATTCGTCAAGAGCGTCTAATCGTTGTTGATAACTTCTCTGTAGAAGCACCAAAAACAAAAGAACTTGTAGCTAAGCTTAAAGAGCTTGAGCTAAATGACGTTCTGATTGTGACTGGCGAAGTAGATGAAAATCTATTCTTAGCTGCTCGTAACCTATACAAAGTAGATGCACGTGATGTTGCTGGTGTTGATCCAGTATCACTAATCGCTTTCGACAAGGTTCTGATGACTGCTGATGCAGTTAAGCAAGTTGAGGAGATGCTAGCATGATCACTGAAGAGCGTATCTTAAAAGTTCTACGTGCTCCGCACATCTCTGAAAAAGCAACTATGGCAGCTGAGAAAGCGAACACTATCGTTTTCAAAGTAGCTAAAGATGCAACTAAGAAAGAGATCAAAGCAGCTGTAGAAAAGCTATTTGAAGTTGAAGTTAAGTCTGTAAATACTCTTGTATTAAAGGGTAAGACCAAACGTCAAGGTATGCGTGAAGGCCGTCGTTCAGACGTTAAGAAAGCCTACGTTACTTTGAAAGAAGGTCAAGATCTTGACTTCGTTGGCGGCGCGGAATAACAGGAGTAGTAAAAATGGCTATTGTTAAATGTAAGCCGACTTCCCCTGGTCGTCGTCACGTCGTTAAAGTTGTTAACGCTGACCTGCACAAGGGTAAGCCATACGCACCACTTCTAGAGAAAAACTCTAAGAACGGTGGTCGTAACAACAACGGTCGTATTACAGTACGTCACATCGGTGGTGGTCATAAACACCATTACCGTCTGGTTGACTTCAAACGTACTAAAGATGGCATCCCAGCGAAAGTTGAGCGTCTAGAATACGATCCAAACCGTAGTGCTAACATCGCTCTAGTTCTGTACGCAGACGGTGAGCGTCGTTACATCATTGCACCTAAAGGTGTTAACGCAGGCGACCAGATTCAATCTGGCGTAGATGCTGCAATCAAAGCAGGTAACACTCTGCCGATGCGCAACATCCCAGTAGGTTCTACTGTACACTGTGTTGAACTTAAGCCTGGTAAAGGTGCACAACTAGCTCGTTCGGCTGGTGCTTATGCTCAAATCATCGCTCGCGATGGTGCATACGTAACTATCCGTCTACGTTCTGGTGAAATGCGCAAAGTTCTTTCTGAAGGTCGTGCAACGATCGGTGAAGTTGGTAACTCTGAGCATATGCTACGTGAACTTGGTAAAGCTGGTGCTTCACGCTGGCGCGGCGTACGTCCAACCGTACGTGGTGTAGTAATGAACCCGGTGGATCACCCACATGGTGGTGGTGAAGGCCGCACATCTGGTGGTCGTCACCCAGTTTCTCCTTGGGGCGTTCCTACTAAGGGCTTCAAGACTCGTAAGAACAAGCGCACTGACAAGTACATCGTACGTCGTCGCACTAAATAATTTATAAAGAGGAATCGCCATGCCACGTTCTCTCAAGAAAGGTCCTTTTATTGACCTACACTTGCTGAAGAAGGTAGAGAAAGCGGTGGAAAGCGGAGACAAAAAGCCTATTAAGACTTGGTCCCGTCGCTCAATGATCATCCCAACAATGATTGGTTTGACCATCGCTGTCCATAATGGTCGTCAGCACGTCCCAGTTTTCGTTACCGAAGAAATGATCGGTCACAAACTAGGCGAATTTGCACCAACTCGTACTTATCGCGGTCATGCTGCAGATAAGAAAGCTAAGAAGAAATAAGGAGTAGATGATGGAAGCTTTAGCTAAACATAACTTTGCTCGTATTTCTCCACAGAAAGCTCGCTTAGTTGCAGACCAAATTCGCGGTAAGTCGGTAGACCAGGCTCTAGAAATTCTAACTTTCAGCAACAAAAAAGCTGCTGTTTTAGTTAAGAAAGTTCTTGAGTCAGCTATCGCTAACGCGGAACATAACGAAGGTGCAGATATCGACGATCTAAATGTCGCTAAAATCTTCGTAGATGAGGGCCCTATCATGAAGCGTATTATGCCTCGTGCTAAAGGTCGTGCGGATCGTATCTTGAAGCGTTCAAGCCACATCACTATTGTTGTAGCAGATCGCTAAAGACTAGGAGAGTAAGCAATGGGTCAGAAAGTACATCCTAATGGTATTCGTCTTGGCATCGTCAAGCCTTGGAATGCTACATGGTTTGCTAATACCAACGAATTCGCTGACAACCTAGACGGCGACTTCAAGGTACGTCAGTTCCTTACCAAGGAACTACAAAAAGCATCATTATCTCGTATCGTTATCGAGCGTCCAGCGAAGAGCATCCGTGTGACTATTCACACAGCTCGTCCTGGCGTTGTTATCGGTAAGAAAGGTGAAGACGTAGAGAAGCTACGCGCAGCTGTAGCTAAAATCGCAGGTGTACCAGCGCAAATTAACATCGCTGAAGTACGTAAGCCTGAGCTAGATGGTCAGCTTGTAGCTGATAGCATCGCGTCTCAACTAGAGCGTCGTGTTATGTTCCGTCGTGCAATGAAGCGTGCGGTACAAAATGCTATGCGTCTAGGCGCTAAAGGCATCAAAGTACAAGTAGGCGGCCGTCTTGGCGGTGCTGAAATCGCACGTTCAGAGTGGTACCGTGAAGGCCGTGTGCCTCTACACACTCTACGTGCAGACATTGATTACGCAACTTCTTCGGCTCACACTCAATACGGTGTGATCGGCATTAAAGTTTGGATCTTCAAAGGTGAGATTCTAGGCGGTATGCCAGCTGCTAACGCAGTAGAGCCAAAAGGCGATAAGCCTAAGAAGCAGCGTAAAGGCCGTAAGTAAGGAGTCGAACGATGCTACAACCAAAACGTACTAAGTTCCGCAAGGTTATGACTGGTCGTAACCGTGGTCTAGCTAAAGGTACTGAAGTAAGCTTCGGCGAATTCGGTCTTAAAGCTGTTGGCCGTGGTCGCCTGACTGCACGTCAAATCGAAGCGGCACGTCGTGCTATGACACGTCACATTAAGCGTCAAGGTCAAATCTGGATCCGTGTGTTCCCAGACAAACCGATTACTGAAAAGCCTCTTGAAGTTCGTCAAGGTAAAGGTAAAGGTTCAGTTGCGTACTGGGTTGCTCAAATCCAACCAGGCAAAGTTATGTACGAGATGAATGGCGTACCTGAAGAGTTGGCACGTGAAGCGTTCCGCCTAGCGGCACGTAAACTGCCTGTTAAAACTACTTTTGTAACTAAGCAGGTGATGTGATGAAAGCACAAGATCTACGCGAAAAGAACGTTGAAGAGCTTAACGCTGAGCTATTGAATTTGCTACGTGAACAGTTCAACTTGCGCATGCAAGCTGCAACTGGTCAACTACAGCAAACTCATACTCTAAAAGCTGTACGCCGTGACATCGCACGTGTGAAAACTGTTTTGACTGAAAAGGCAGGCGCATAATGAGCGAAACTAACCGCATCCAGCAAGGCCGTGTAGTAAGTGACAAGATGGACAAGTCTATCGTTGTTGCTATTGAGCGTACTGTAAAACACCCGATTTACGGTAAGTTCATCAAACGCACGACTAAAGTACACGCACACGACGAAGACAACACTTGTGGCCTAGGCGACAAAGTTGAAATCGCTGAGTGTCGTCCTCTGTCTAAGACTAAGTCTTGGACATTGGTTAAAGTTCTAGAAAAAGCGAAGATTTAATCTTTGTAATTCTATAACTTATAAGCGGCTCCAAATAATTTTTTGGAGCCGCTTGTTTTTTGTCTACCCAATTTAAAAAAAGGGTGGTACAATTCGCGTCCCTTTTAAAGAGGCAGCCCGACCCGAGAGGGTCTAGTTTTAATATTTAGCGGAGCACTAACAATGATCCAGATGCAAAGTACACTTGACGCAGCAGATAACTCTGGCGCGCGCAAGGTAATGTGTATTAAGGTTCTGGGTGGCTCTCACCGCCGTTATGCACATATCGGTGACGTCATCAAGGTTACAGTGAAGGAAGCGATTCCTCGCGGTAAAGTAAAGAAAGGTGATGTTCTGAAGGCGGTAGTAGTGCGCACCCGTAAAGGCGTTCGTCGCCCAGACGGTTCTGTCATTCGCTTCGACAGTAATGCTTGTGTATTGTTAAATGACACTACTGAGCAACCAGTCGGCACACGTATCTTTGGTCCTGTGACTCGTGAACTTCGTAACGCGAAATTCATGAAGATTGTATCACTTGCACCTGAAGTTCTGTAAGGAGCGGCAACATGGCAGCTAAAATCCGTCGTAATGACGAAGTAATCATTCTTGCTGGTAAAGATAAAGGCAAGAAAGGTAAAGTAACTAAGGTTCTGACAACTGGTAAAGTTGTTGTTGAAGGCATCAATCTTGTTAAAAAACACCAAAAGCCGGTTCCGGCTCTAGGTCAACAAGGTGGCATCGTTGAACAAGAAGCAGCTATTGATGCTTCTAACGTTGCAGTCTTTAACGCGGCTACTGGTAAAGCAGACCGTATCGGTTTCCGTATCGAAGATGGCAAGAAAGTTCGTTTCTTCAAATCTAACGGCGAAACTGTTTCTAACTAATTAGAAGTAATTTGGAGTTCTACTATGGCGAAACTGCATGATTACTACAAGTCGTCTGTAGTCGCTGAGCTTACCAAAGAGTTCAGCTACACAAGCGTCATGCAAGTCCCTAGGATTGAGAAAATCACCCTAAACATGGGCGTTGGTGAAGCAATCAACGATAAGAAACTGCTAGAAAACGCAGCATCTGATATGGCAACGATCTCTGGTCAAAAGCCTCTTATCACGAAAGCGCGTAAATCTGTAGCTGGTTTCAAAATTCGTGAAGGCTACCCAATTGGTTGTAAAGTAACCTTGCGTGGTGAGCGCATGTGGGAATTTTTAGAGCGTTTAATCTCTATCGCACTTCCACGTGTACGTGATTTCCGTGGTGTTAGCGCTAAGTCTTTTGACGGACGCGGTAACTACAGCATGGGCGTTCGCGAGCAAATCATCTTTCCGGAAATCGACTACGATAAAGTCGATCGTGTCCGCGGTCTTGATATTACTATCACGACATCTGCGGGATCCGATGAGGAAGGCCGAGCTCTGCTGGCTGCCTTTAACTTCCCATTCCGTAAGTAAGGGTAGGGTTACTGTTATGGCTAAACAATCAATGAAAGCACGTGAAGCTAAACGTGCAAAACTAGTAGTTAAGTTCGCTGAAAAGCGTTCTGCGCTAAAAGTTATCATTAGCGATGTAAACGCATCTGAAGAAGATCGTTGGAATGCGGTTCTTAAACTGCAATCTCTTCCACGTGATTCAAGTGCATCACGTCAGCGCAACCGTTGCAACCAAACTGGTCGTCCACACGGTTACCTACGTAAATTCGGTCTAAGCCGTATTAAGGTTCGCGAAGCTTGCATGAAAGGCGAGATTCCGGGTCTTCGTAAGGCTAGCTGGTAATTGCCACTTAATCATTTGGAGTAAATCTTATGAGCATGCAAGATCCGATTTCGGATATGCTGACCCGCGTTCGTAACGGTCAGGCAGCAAATAAAGTTGCTGTAAAAATGCCTTCTTCAAAGCTTAAAGTTGCAATTGCTGCATTACTTAAAGC
Organism: Vibrio sp. 10N.247.310.17; assembly: GCF_041466605.1. Classification (NCBI taxonomy): domain Bacteria; kingdom Pseudomonadati; phylum Pseudomonadota; class Gammaproteobacteria; order Vibrionales; family Vibrionaceae; genus Vibrio; species Vibrio sp. 10N.247.310.17. The sequence goes on from NZ_JBFSTC010000108.1 coordinate 7,388, forward strand.
TGAAGGTTACATCGTAGACTTCGCTGTTGACAGCGAAGCAAAACCTGAGCTAGAAGTTACTCTTAAGTACTTCCAAGCTAAACCTGTAATCGAGCAAATCAAGCGCGTATCACGTCCTGGTCTAAGAGTTTATAAAAATAAAGACTCTTTACCTACAGTGATGGGTGGTCTTGGTATTGCAGTTGTTTCTACTTCCAAGGGTCTGATGTCTGACCGTGCTGCTCGTAAAGCAGGTCTTGGCGGTGAAATCATCTGTTACGTAGCTTAAGGAGTAGATTATGTCTCGTGTTGCTAAAGCACCTGTCGCTATTCCAGCTGGCGTAGAGGTGAAACTAAACGGCCAAGAAGTTACTGTAAAAGGTAGCAAAGGTGAGCTTACTCGCGTTCTTAACAGCGCCGTAGTTATTGCACAGGAAGAAAACAACCTAACTTTCGGTCCGAAAGAAGGTGTTACTAACGCATGGGCACAAGCTGGTACAGCTCGCGCTCTAGTTAATAACATGGTTGTGGGTGTTACTGAGGGCTTCACTAAGAAGCTAACTCTTAAGGGTGTTGGTTACCGTGCTGCTATGAAAGGCAACGCTGTAGGTCTAACTCTTGGTTTTTCTCACCCAGTAGAGCACGCTCTACCTGAAGGTATTAAAGCTGAGTGCCCTAGCCAAACTGAGATCGTTATTACTGGTTGCGATAAGCAAGTAGTAGGTCAAGTTGCGGCTGACATTCGTTCTTACCGTGCTCCTGAGCCTTACAAAGGCAAAGGTGTTCGTTACGCAGATGAAAATGTGCGTACTAAAGAAGCTAAGAAGAAGTAAGGTATCACTATGGATAAGAAAGCATCTCGCATCCGTCGTGCTACACGTGCACGTCGTAAGATTGCAGAACTTGGTGCAACTCGCCTGGTAGTACATCGTACTCCTCGCCATGTTTACGCTCAAGTTATCTCGGCAAACGGCTCTGAGGTTATCGCAGCTGCTTCTACTGTAGAAAAAGCGATCCGTGAGCAAGTTAAGAACACTGGTAACGTCGATGCAGCTAAAGCAGTTGGTAAAGCTGTTGCTGAGCGCGCTCTTGAAAAAGGCGTAGCTTCAGTTGCATTTGACCGTTCTGGTTTCCAATACCACGGTCGAGTAGCGGCGCTAGCAGAATCTGCTCGCGAAGCTGGTCTGAAATTCTAAGGTAGGGTTGGAAGATGGCTAAAGAACAACAACAAGCTAATGATTTGCAAGAAAAGCTGATCGCTGTTAACCGTGTATCTAAGACGGTTAAAGGTGGTCGAATCATGAGCTTCACTGCACTAACAGTAGTTGGTGACGGTAATGGTCGCGTAGGTTTCGGTTACGGCAAAGCTCGTGAAGTACCTGCAGCGATTCAAAAAGCAATGGAAAAAGCGCGTCGTAACATGGTTACTGTTGCGCTTAACGAAGGCACTCTTCACCACCCGGTGAAAGGTCGTCATTCGGGCTCTAAAGTTTACATGCAGCCAGCTGCTGAAGGTACAGGTGTTATTGCCGGTGGTGCAATGCGTGCCGTACTTGAAGTTGCAGGCGTACATAACGTTCTTTCTAAAGCATACGGTTCAACGAACCCAATCAACGTTGTTCGCGCAACGATTGGTGCTCTAGTAGACGTTAAGTCACCAGAAATGGTTGCTGCTAAACGTGGTCTAACTGTTGAATCTATTTCGGAGTAAGCACACGATGGCAACTATTAAAGTAACTCAAACTAAAAGCTCAATTGGTCGCCTACCTAAGCACAAAGCGTGTCTTAAAGGTCTAGGTCTTCGTCGCATCAACCATACAGTAGAACTTGAAGATACTCCGTGCGTACGCGGTATGATCAACAAGGTTTACTACATGGTTAAGATTGAGGAGTAATCAGAATGCGTTTGAATACTCTATCACCGGCTGCTGGCTCTAAACCTTCTAAGAAGCGTGTAGGTCGTGGTATCGGTTCTGGCCTTGGTAAAACAGGTGGCCGCGGTCACAAAGGTCAAAAGTCACGTTCTGGCGGCTCTGTTCGTCCAGGTTTTGAAGGCGGTCAAATGCCTCTAAAACAACGTCTACCTAAATTCGGTTTCACTTCTCGTAAGAGCCTAGTGTCTGCTGAAGTTCGTCTAGCTGAGCTAGCGAAAGTAACAGGTGACGTAGTTGATCTTAACAGCCTTAAAGCTGCTAACGTTATCACTAAGAACATCGAGTTTGTTAAGATCGTTCTTTCTGGTGACCTAAGCAAAGCTGTGACTGTTAAAGGTCTACGCGTGACTAAAGGCGCTAAAGCTGCAATCGAAGCTGCAGGCGGTAAAATCGAGGAATAATCTCGAGGAACGAGGTACAGATGGCTAAGAAACCAGGAAAAGATTTTCGTAGTGCTCAGAGCGGCTTAAGTGAACTAAAGTCGCGCTTATTATTCGTAATTGGTGCACTTTTAGTATTCCGAGCCGGCTCTTTTGTGCCGATCCCTGGTATTGACGCAGCTGTACTTGCCGATTTGTTCGATCAGCAAAAAGGTACCATCGTAGAAATGTTTAACATGTTCTCCGGTGGTGCTCTTGAGCGTGCATCTATATTAGCATTGGGTATCATGCCGTACATTTCGGCATCGATCGTAGTCCAATTGCTAACTGTAGTTCATCCAGCGTTAGCGGAACTCAAAAAAGAGGGTGAAGCAGGCCGTCGTAAGATAAGCCAATATACACGCTACGGCACGCTTGTACTTGCAACATTCCAAGCTATTGGTATCGCAACAGGCTTACCAAACATGGTCGACAATCTGGTTGTTATCAACCAAACCATGTTTACGCTTATTGCTACCGTGAGTTTAGTAACTGGTACCATGTTTTTGATGTGGTTAGGTGAACAAATCACTGAGCGAGGAATCGGTAATGGTATTTCCATTCTGATTTTTGCAGGTATTGTTGCTGGATTGCCTTCTGCAATCGGTCAAACAATCGAGCAAGCGCGTCAAGGTGAATTGCATGTGCTTCTTCTGTTGTTTATCGCGGTATTGTCTTTTGCTGTAATTTACTTCGTAGTTTTCATGGAACGTGGTCAACGTCGTATCGTCGTTAACTATGCGAAGCGTCAACAAGGTCGTAAAGTTTTTGCAGCTCAAAGCTCTCACTTGCCTCTTAAGATTAATATGGCAGGTGTTATTCCAGCGATTTTTGCATCAAGTATTATTTTGTTCCCAGGAACATTAGCACAATGGTTTGGTCAAAATGGTGAAAGCAGCGCGTTCGGTTGGTTAACTGACGTGTCATTAGCTCTTAGCCCAGGTCAACCTTTGTATGTAATGCTTTATGCAGCAGCTATAATCTTCTTCTGTTTCTTCTATACAGCGTTGGTGTTTAACCCGCGTGAAACAGCTGATAATTTGAAGAAGTCTGGTGCATTCGTACCCGGTATCCGCCCAGGTGAGCAGACAGCGAAATATATCGATAAAGTGATGACTAGGCTAACCCTTGCGGGCGCTCTATACATTACTTTTATATGTCTGATTCCTGAATTCATGATGGTCGCGTGGAACGTTCGTTTCTACTTCGGCGGCACATCACTACTAATCGTAGTGGTAGTTATCATGGATTTCATGGCACAGGTACAGACTCATCTGATGTCACAACAGTATGATTCTGTGTTAAAGAAAGCGAATCTGAAAGGTTACGGCCGTTAATTCGGTAGTAATTATTTCGATTCCATTTACGGAGTTTAGCAATGAAAGTTCGTGCTTCCGTTAAAAAAATCTGCCGTAACTGTAAAGTTATCAAGCGTAACGGTGTCGTTCGCGTGATTTGCAGTGAGCCAAAGCATAAGCAACGCCAAGGCTAATCAGCAGAAATTTTTACTTGAAATACTAGGTAGAGTCGAGTATATTCCTCGGCCTACCTTTTGCGTGCAAAAGAAGTAGTATGCCGCAGCGTATCCATAACGGGCTTTGCTGCGGATAATTCTTTTATGAACCCCCTTAGGAGTGAATAATGGCCCGTATAGCCGGCATTAACATTCCTGATCATAAGCATTCTGTAATTGCACTTACTGCAATCTACGGTATTGGCAAAACTCGCTCTCAAGCTATTCTAGCTGAAGTGGGTATTGCTGAAGATGCTAAGATCAGTGAACTAACTGAAGAGCAGATCGATCAACTGCGTGATGGTGTAGCTAAATACACTGTAGAAGGTGATCTACGTCGTGAAGTATCGATGAACATCAAGCGTCTTATGGACCTTGGCTGTTACCGCGGTCTTCGTCATCGTCGCAGTCTACCACTACGTGGACAGCGTACTAAAACCAACGCTCGCACCCGTAAGGGTCCGCGCAAGCCGATCAAGAAATAGTCGGATAAGGTAGAGTACAATGGCAAAACAACCAACTCGCGCGCGTAAGCGCGTACGCAAGCAAGTAGCTGATGGCGTAGCGCACATTCATGCTTCTTTCAACAACACAATCGTAACTATCACTGACCGTCAAGGCAACGCTCTTGCATGGGCTACAGCAGGTGGTTCAGGTTTCCGTGGTTCTCGTAAATCTACTCCGTTCGCAGCACAAGTTGCAGCTGAGCGTTGTGGTGAAATGGCTAAAGAATATGGCCTAAAGAACTTGGAAGTTATGGTTAAGGGTCCAGGTCCAGGTCGCGAATCTACTGTTCGTGCACTGAACGCTGCTGGTTTCCGTATCACTAACATTGTTGATGCGACACCAATCCCTCATAACGGTTGTCGTCCACCTAAGAAACGTCGCGTTTAAGTTTCGTTTCTAGGAATATTGGAGAAAGATCATGGCAAGATATTTGGGTCCTAAGCTGAAGCTTAGCCGTCGCGAAGGTACTGACTTATTCCTTAAGTCTGGTGTCCGTGCGATCGATACCAAGTGTAAAATTGATAACGCACCAGGTGTACACGGCGCTCGTCGCGGTCGTCTATCTGAGTATGGCGTTCAGCTTCGTGAGAAGCAAAAAGTTCGTCGTATTTACGGCGTTCTAGAAAAACAATTCCGCAACTACTACAAAGAAGCTGCACGTCTTAAAGGCAACACAGGTGCAAACCTGCTTCAGCTTCTTGAAGGTCGTCTTGATAACGTAGTTTACCGTATGGGCTTTGGCGCTACTCGTGCTGAATCTCGTCAACTAGTTAGCCATAAGTCTATTCTAGTTAACGGTAAAGTTGTAAACGTTCCTTCTTTCAAAGTAGCGGCAAACGACGTTGTTTCTATCCGCGAGAAAGCTAAACAGCAATCTCGTATTAAAGCAGCTCTAGAAGTTGCTGAACAACGTGAAAAGCCAACTTGGATTGAAGTAGATGCTGGCAAAATGGAAGGTACATTCAAGCGTATGCCTGAGCGTTCTGACCTATCAGCTGACATCAATGAACACTTGATCGTCGAACTTTACTCTAAGTAAGGTTAAAAAAAGAGAGGACACAATGCAGGGTTCTGTAACAGAATTTCTTAAGCCGCGTCTTGTTGACATTGAACAGATCAATACGACACACGCGAAAGTAACTCTTGAGCCATTAGAGCGCGGTTTCGGCCATACTCTAGGTAATGCTCTTCGCCGCATTCTTCTATCTTCTATGCCGGGTTGTGCCGTAACAGAAGTTGAAATCGAAGGTGTGCTACACGAATACAGCACTAAAGAAGGCGTTCAGGAAGATATCCTGGAAATCCTTCTAAACCTTAAAGGTTTAGCTGTACGCGTTGCTGAAGGCAAAGATGAAGTGTTTATTACACTGAACAAATCAGGCTCAGGCCCTGTTGTTGCAGGTGACATCACCCACGATGGTGATGTAGAGATCGCTAACCCTGAGCACGTAATTTGTCACCTAACGGATGACAACGCTGAGATCGCTATGCGTATCAAAGTAGAACGTGGTCGTGGTTACGTTCCAGCTTCAGCTCGTATCCATACTGAAGAAGATGAGCGTCCAATCGGTCGTCTACTTGTTGACGCTACTTACAGCCCGGTCGATAAAATCGCCTATGCTGTTGAAGCGGCACGTGTAGAACAACGTACTGACTTAGACAAGCTTGTTATCGATATGGAAACGAACGGTACTCTAGAACCTGAGGAAGCAATCCGTCGTGCAGCTACTATTTTAGCTGAACAACTGGATGCGTTCGTAGATCTTCGTGATGTACGTGTACCTGAGGAGAAGGAAGAGAAGCCAGAATTCGATCCTATCCTACTACGTCCTGTAGACGATCTTGAACTAACAGTTCGCTCTGCTAACTGTTTGAAAGCAGAAGCGATTCACTACATCGGTGATCTTGTACAGCGCACTGAGGTTGAGCTACTTAAAACGCCAAACCTTGGTAAGAAATCTCTTACAGAGATTAAAGATGTGCTTGCTTCACGTGGTCTTTCTCTAGGCATGCGCCTAGAAAACTGGCCACCAGCGTCAATCGCTGAAGATTAATCGAAAAGTTAGAAGGATTAGGTCATGCGCCATCGTAAAAGTGGTCGTCAACTCAACCGCAACAGCAGTCATCGCAAAGCGATGTTCAGCAACATGGCTAGCTCTCTTGTTCGTCACGAAGTTATTAAAACTACCGTGCCTAAAGCAAAAGAACTACGTCGCGTAATTGAGCCATTGATTACCCTAGCTAAGACAGACAGTGTTGCTAACCGTCGTCTTGCATTTGCTCGCACTCGTGATAACGAAGTTGTGGCAAAACTATTTAATGAACTAGGCCCGCGTTTCGCGGCTCGCCAAGGTGGTTACACTCGCATTCTTAAATGTGGTTTCCGTACTGGTGATAAAGCTCCAATGGCTTACATTGAGCTTGTAGACCGCCCAGCTGCTGAAGAAGCTGCTGAGTAATCTATACTAGATTCTTAATACAAAAGCCGAGCATTAGCTCGGCTTTTTTGTATCTGTAGAATTAGGAGACCCACATAAGAATTGCACCACGATATTTGGCACTTTTCTTTACCTTCTCTGCTCCATTTCTCAATAATATCTCGTATCTCGTATCTCGTATCTCGTATCTCGTATCTCGTATCTCGTATCTCTTTTGTTCAACGCACAAAAAAGAGCACCGAAGCGCCCTTTAAGCATTTTAAATCAATTATTAATCACTGCTTATTACAGCCAAATAGCTTCGAGTGAATCAACGAGACCGCTTGTTGCGCCTTGTGACTCTAGCCCTTGAATAATGATTGGTGCAAATGCAGCAACCATTGATGAATCCATACCTAATCCTGAAAATGCATTTTCAACAGATGTTTTTGAGTCCAATACTGACGTTAAACCGGTAGAACCAAGCGTCGACATTCCAGGGAAAAGCATTTCGAGCTCTTGGTTGTCAAAGTTATCAAGGGTATTCTGGGCAAGAGCTAGCATGGAGCCTACTCCACCTATAGCTTGCTCATTTGTTACAGATTCTTTGTCACTTAGGGAATTAGCAAGGGTGCTCGTAAATGGTGTTGCTTCATTTTTTTGAGACCACATGTCTACAGCGGTCATAAGGGCTGTTTGTGATAGTTGGGAATAGTTAATATCAGAAGTTGAACTAACTTGTTCTGACTCGCTAGTACTAGCGCAAGATACCACAGCAAGGCTGCTTAAAACGGTGATGAGTACTTTCTTCATTATTCGTCCTTAAGTAATAAAGTAATTTATTCTTTCACTATAAACGAAAAACGGCGATGTAGTCACATCGCCGTTGAGCTAATTCAGTCTAATTTACCTATAGTTTTTTGTTTTACTAAAGGTTTTTATAGAAATTAAAGAATTGCTAGAAGTTCTACTTCGAATACTAGAGCAGCAAATGGTGGGATTGCAGCACCTGCGCCACGCTCACCGTATGCTAGATCTTGAGGGATGTATAGCTTCCACTTAGAGCCAACAGGCATCATTTGTAGAGCTTGTACCCAACCTTGAATTACGCCAGTTACTGGGAATTCAGCAGGTTGACCGCGAGATACAGAGCTATCGAAAACTGTACCGTCAGTTAGTTCGCCGTGGTAGTGAACGCGCACTTGCTTGTCTGCAGTTGGGATTTCGCCAGTACCTTCAGTTAGTACTTCGTACTGAAGACCAGACTCAAGAACTGTAACTTCTGAACGAAGAGCGTTGTCAGCTAGGAAAGCTTCGCCGTCAGCAGCAGCAGCTTTAGCTAGTTCTTGACGTGCAGCTTCACCACGAGTGTGTAGCTCTTGTAGTGCGTTGTTGATTTCGTCAACTTCGATAGCTGGCATGTCGCCAACTAGAGCTGTTGCGATACCAGCAGCGATTGCATCAACGTTTAGGCCTTCAAGACCAGAACCAGCAAGTTGTTGGCCCATTTGTAGACCGATACCGTAGCTAGCTTTTTGCTCTACAGTTTCAAATTTTACTTCAGACATGAAAAGTCACTCTTTTTGTCAGTACGAAAAGGGTAAGAATACCAGTATTAGCAGCCTGAATAAACGGCTAGCCTCTGATCACTTACGCTTTACCGTGTCCAAATCACAGCTATGTCAATTTTCTTGCTTTGCTCTCTGTTGTCGCGGAAAGATCTATACTGTTGGTACTTTGGTTTTTATACTGTAGTTATTCAATGTATAGGACGCAGTGGCATGAATCGTCGTCAAAAGAAAAAACAGAAAGTAGACCACTTAGCAGAGTTCAAGGACCGACTGAATCAGGTCAAAGAGAAACTAAGCTCGATCGATCTAAAGAAAATGAAAACCTCAATATTGCAAACTTGGGGATCATTGCCGAAATTACACCAGAAATTATTGATGGTGATTTCGCCGATCATATTAATCTTATTGTTTGCACCGCTACCAGAGCCTAAAGTAGACAACGCACCAGCAACATCTCGTGTTGAGCTTGAGATAAATACTGTTGGCTTAAGCGAGCAGAAAAATGCTAAAAGTAATTCTTCTGAGCCAACCAGTTGGCAAGAGTATCTTGTTAAGCAAGGAGATACGTTAGCTCAAGTGTTCCGAAATAATGATCTACCGCTGTCTGATCTTAACGCTTTGGTTCGTATTGAAGGTGCAGACAAGCCGCTTAGCCAGATTCGTAAAGGCCAGCTGGTTCGATTCAAACTAGCCGAGACTGGGCAACTAGACATTCTTCAGCTTGAGAAAGGCAATACTTCGGTGATGTTTTTCCGGTTATCAGATGGTGGCTTTGGTCGCAGTAAATAGATGAATAGTGAACCTGAGTTAAAGCACTTCACCAGACACATATAAACGATAGAAAAGAGCTAAGCATTAGCTAATGCCGTTCACTTAAGAGTGAACGGCATTTTTGTTCTTAGCATACCGTTG
>NZ_JBFSTC010000109.1:0-16614 GCF_041466605.1 Vibrio sp. 10N.247.310.17
CTAAAAAGGACATCAAGCCACTACTTGCAGTTGCCAAGAAATCGCGTAAATACCAATGGTTGAAGTAATATGATTCAATCGCCTTCCAGCAATCTGTGCTTAATCTTCACCAAGGCTTTAATAACTTCTTTAATCCGAAGTAGAAAGCGAAGTAGAAACGCGACAGAGGCTCCTTCGGGGCGAGTCCAATACACGGCAGAGGGACGAGCCTAATACTTAGTGGGAGAATCTGCTAGTTCTATGCCAGAGGAAGACATAAGTCGTAATCGAGTGAGTGTTACCACCCAACCCTCAGATTTCTTCTTTTCGAATCAGGGCAGGTAAAGCTCTCTCTAAACTTGGGGCCAGTTCAATTAGCCCGCTTGGGGTTTTCCGACCTAGAATTAGGTTTAATTATGCCGAAAAGTTATGCAAAAAGGAGCGTATGATTTGCCTTTTGCCGTTGTAGAAGACTAAGAGCTATAAAGTTTATCACGTCTGACGTAGGCTAAGGTCGCCCTTTCACGAATTAAGGAGGGCGTTAAAGGGAGAGGTTCTAGGCGGGATCGGCGAAGTTAAGGTGAACACCGTAACAATCTGAGCATGTGTGAATGCCAAATCAAGTGATGTGTTCTGCTGGGGTTCTGAGCAAAATAGGAAAAAGAAAAAAACGACATATGAGATCGTTGATGGTTACTGTCATGGAAGCTGGCCGGGAGCAACTAATGAGAAAATAAAACACTGCTCTCAACGGATCTTGTGGGACTTCCCTTTCGATATCAACCTCTAATCCATCAAGTAACGAGCTTAAAACCTAAAGAACATGAGTACTGCTGAGGACATTTTTCTGTTGAGATGTAACCAGTTCCGCTATTGGCATGCAAGATTCCCAAATCGTCTACTAATTAGATGGAGGATGAATTTTTCGGGGAAATGTGTTCAATACCCCAATCAGCTGTAAATCGTAGAACGATTAACAAGGATGCCGTGTTCGGCCAACGTATAACTTAGATTGGCAGAGCTCAAAGTCGTAGAGGCATACCAGCGAACACACCAAAGAAGGAGGTTAGGGCGAAGTTTTGCCATTTGAACTCAAAGTTGGCCAGAGGGCGGGATTCGTTAAAACTCTCTTCTGTATATACATTATTACTGCGCTTTTCTAAATTTTTCATTATAAATTATAAATTAATTATTATAAAAATAATGATTAAATATATATTTTATCATTGTGGTCAAATATGGGATATAATATATGAAATTTCTAAAAACAAATTCATTTAAAAAACTATGTTTACTCGCTTTTTTATTTAATATTAATAGCGCTTTTTGCTCTTCCACTGGACCTAGAGAGGAACCTTTTTCGAGGCTTTATCTTGAAGGCACCTATGTGAATTTATCGCCAAATTCTAAAATATACGCCAATAATAGAATGCAGGCCGAAATTGAAATTTATTATCAGTTGAAATCTAATTACACGTTTGACAATGCAAGTCTCAAAAAACTCTATACGGCGGAAACGATTGACTCGCTCTCCGTCTCAGATTCTCACAGCGGGTATGTATTAGATATCAGGCTTGAGGATGGAAGTAACCGAAACAGACGAAGAGAAGGCTATAGGAGTGTTTCTAAGTTTGTTTCAGGTAACCGTGCAGATGTTTATCATCTGTGTGTCCAAGCGACGGCCACCAATAATATCACTGGTGAATCTCTTACCCAAAATACTTGTAATGGAACCACAAACAAATCTTCTGCCATCGTCGAATTGTTGACCCCAAGAACCTTTACCAGTTCAGATTTTACCTACGAAACAAGCAATAGCGGATGGAGTGATGGGGCCATTCTTCATCTCAATAAGTATAAGCCTAACAATTTTACGCTCCAGAAAGTTTGGCAAGAAGGGGGGCTGAGATTTAATAATGACCACCATAGGTTGCTGGGGACTTATAGCAACAGCCAGTCCTCTTCCGCCTTATACTGGATATATGATACAGATGCTGGCCATATCAACATACCATTTTCAACTACCTATGACACTGGCTGGAAAGACCGGGTTGTCTATGGCGATCTCAATACAGATGAGGCCATTATATTCGTCAGCTCATTTGGGCGCGGTATTTACAGCAGCAACTCTGCTAACATCTCTAAAGCATTTCCTCCCTATGACTGGAACCAAAGTATTAGTCCTGATGGAAAAATAGTGTATTTCGAAGATAAATTTGGCAATAGAGGATACTTTAGTTTTTCAAGAACTAGCTACAATGATTATTTCGAGGAAGGGTACTATTTAAGAAGAATACATAGTGAACATAATTAATAGGTGATTAATAAAATGTCTTTTTTATCGAATGCACATAACTTCTCAATTATTAATAATTCAGGTGTCGATCCTAGGACTGGGGCTTATATATGTTCAATAAGGCTCGCTGATTTTATATCACATAAAACCGTAGGTTCTCCCATTTCCTTGGTATTAAACTATCGTGCCGAAAGTGTTCGAGATGAAGGGTTTGGGAGAGGCTGGCTTCTTTCTTTCAGTCGTTTTGACAAAGAAGATAGTATTATTTACCTGAGCTCAGGACAAAATTATAAAGCGATTTATAATCATCAGACTAATGAATATAAACTCCCATACAGAAAAATTAAAGATATTAAGTTACTCTATTCTCTCAGTAATAATGAAATTAATGTTATCTATAAAAGTGGGATTGTAGAATCGATAGACTATGAAACGGGAGCCTTGAAAAAGATCACCTCCATCCAAGGCTTGGAAACAACATTCCACTATAGAGAGAGTGACCAAACTAGCAAATTGTGGAAAATAACGGATGGCTCAGGAAGAGAATTACGGATAGATTATTGGTCTGAAGACTTAAAAACAACGGTCACACAGGTTGTAGGTGGAGAAACCTATCAAACACTGGTTGTTGATAAAGAAAGCAATGGTATTTATAAAAGATTAACAACGCTTCATTTACCTGATGACGAGTCGAATATCACTTTTGAGTACGAATACCTGAGTAATATTAACTATGATCTCCTGACAGTCTTTTCTCATCCCAGTGGCCTGAAAGAAATCCTCACTTACCAAAATGAAGGGCACAGCTTTCCGAGCGGTGGGCCGGTCAGTAAAGTCCCTTATGTGACTATGCATCGATTTGTCGCTGGGAATAATCAACCTGACCGAGTAACAAACTATACTTATTCAGATAAAAACTATCTCGGTTTTGCTAGTGAAGCCGCGTTCGTCAATGGAGAAGATACTCTATTCAAATCTAGGAGTGACTATGAGTATAGTAGTGTCGAGAAAATAAATAGCACGCAATCCATAACACGGTCTTATAATAAATATCATTTACAAAAATCTATAGAATATCGCCACAATGAGGTTCTTTACAGAAAAGAAGAGTACGTTTATTACGCGGAGATAAATACCAGTATTGAGCATCAACCAGCCAATTACTCATTTCTGAAGGAAAAACATGAAACTCACTATGAAGATTCTGATTCTAGAACGTTTGTCCATAAGTATCAGTACGATGATTATGGGAATCAAACCTTAATTCGAGAGATAAATGGTGATCAAACGAAGCGAGTCTATTACACCTCTTCAGGAGAGGGTCAAGCATGCCCTCCAGAGCCTAATGGGTTTGTTGCCTTCCTGCAGGAAGAAACTTTCCAGCCAGCTTCCTCTATTACTAGTCATGAACAAGAGAGGAAAAGTGTCTTCACCTACCAATCCTTACCCCGCATCGGAGGAGGCAACTTTGTCGTCCTTAAACATGAAGAGAGCTCTCTGAGTCGTGTAGATTATGTTTACTTTAACAATGTTGAAGAGCTTACTCATGGTCAATTACAAAAAACCTCTACTTTTATCAATGATTTTGTTTCACGAAAGGACTTGTCGTACCGTTATACCGACCAAGATGTTGAAATTACAAGCGCACTAACAACACATGATAATTTAGTCGTTACCACCCAAGTCAAGCATGATTTAAAGAGTGGTGAAGCCGTTCAGTGGGTCGATAGTGAAGGAGTTATCTCAAGTTGTCGATACGATCTTCTTGGTAGGCGGACTCGAGAGATAAAGGCGGAAGGGACGGATTATGAAGCGGTAGTGAAGTATGTCTATCGTGTTGGTGATGGGCTCAATCAATTGAAGAGCATAGAGCCTACCGGTATCCAAAGCGTCGAAGACTACAACAATGCAGGCAAGGTCATTAAGACAAAACGAAGTGATCTTAATGGTCAACTCATCGTGTTGAGTGAACTCAGCTATAACAGCCTGGGTCAATTGATTGAGCAGCAAGAATTTGATAACTTTTCGACCAGTTCTTCAATGGTAACTAACTACGAATACGATGCCAGAGGCAACCTTAGTAAAATCACCCACCCAGAGGGAAGGATAGAAGTCATCAAGCAAAACCCCGTCAAGATGACTATAAACTATTCGATACAAGGTTTGCTTTCAGAAATTCGTTCTTTTGATTTAATGGGTAACTTATTAACAAAGGAGCTGCTCAACAGTCATGGGAAACGGTTAGCGTTTTTCCAGAATACTTATGATGCCTTAGGCAACTTGGTGTCGAGCACAGACCAGAAAAGTCATACTGTTGAATACACCTATGATACCGCAGACCGAGTTGTTTCAACACGTCAAATCTACGATGGTGAAACGCTTGAAATATCAAAAAAATACGTCCGTTACAGCCATGATCTTTTGCCTGTTGAAACCAGTGTTAATAATAAAACCATTGGGATTAGGGTGTATGACGGGCTATCTCGCATGGTATCTGAAGTGTCGAGTTCTGGAACTGAAAAACAGTCTTTTAGCGGGGCTTCTCCAATTCCCACGAGGGTTGTTATGGCGGATGGTAATGAACTCGAGATAACGTACAATAAGTATTTGAAGAAAGCCACGGCCTATAATGTTTCAGGCAACGAAGCGTTGAATGTCACCTATCACTACGACGCAAAATCTGGTCATCTAGTACGTGCAGAGAATAAAAATCTCATCAGTGCTTATGTGTACTTTAAAGATGGGATGACGAGAGAGGAGATGGCGTTTTTCCCCAATACGTCTGTTAGACTTTTTAGCTTTGAACAATATCACCTTTCAGGCAGGCTGGATTTTAAGCACGATTATTTTGGTAACGTCGTTAGATACAGCTATGACCGCTACGGAAGAATGTTTTATATCGAATATATTAAGCAAGATTCGAATAATGAGAGTGTCCATACATTCAGCACTTTAAATTATGATCACTATAGTCGCTTGGTCGGATGTGATACTTATAGGGGAAATGATCACCTTCAAATTAAACTAGAATTAAACGATGTCGGACTAGAAACGAAAAGAAGTGTTCATCTAAACTCTCAATTACAGTTTTCTTTGCAACAAGTTTATAACGATGAACTTCAAATCAGCCTAAAGACACTCGAAAGAGACAACAAAACAACGGTTGAAAAAATGTCATACGATGATTTCCATCGACTAGTTGATTATCAGTGTGATGGCTTTGAACACCCCAAAGATACATTTGGCAACAAAATCATTCGACAGCAATATAGTTATGACTTGTACGGCAATATAACCAAACTTATCACGTTTTTTTCAGACGGTACCGACAATATTTGTACATATACTTATGATACTGATGACGTGGTGCGTCTTACGTCAATCTCTAATACCCACATTAGCTACTCTGAATCGGCTAACTTAACTTATGACACATCAGGAAACATAACTAAAGATGAGCGGGGGGCGCTTTATCATTATGACGCTCTTGGTCAATTGAATTCAACTTCTCTGCCTATTAACAACAAGTCTTATCAATTCGAATACGACGCTCAAGGGCGTGTAGTGGCGCAAATTGGGCAAGACGAACCCAAGATGGAGCTTTATTATCAAGGTGACCAGATAGTCAACGAATTATACGATGGATGGCACACTTGTTACCATAACGTGGGTGGTTTATGGACGGACCGTACTATTTCTTCGTACCTCAAGTTTAATATCAGCCCTTCAAATTATGATACCTCGGTGCATCTTGCTGAACATCAATACTTACTAGGAAACGCCCAACATAGTGCTATCGCTACTCTAACCTCACACCATGGCGATGATACTATTTCGACAGAATACAAAATGTACACCCCCTATGGACAAGGTTGAGGTGAAGGCGTGATTTATAGAGGAAATGTTTATCATGAATAAGAATTATGGTTCATCCGGTGTTAATCAAAGATATATAGATCTATCAAAAAGAACTTTTATCAAGTATTCCACCTCATTGGCTGCTTTATCCCCGTTTATTTACTTTACTCCAAGATTTCTCTTAGCTGGCGAAGCCTTTAAATCAAAATTTGAATCTTCAGGGTTAATTGTGCCTGTTAAATTTTCTCAGAGTCGGTTAGGTTTTAATGGCGAACGTGAGATTAGCGACATTGGTTCAGGGCTATATCATTTAGGCAATGGTTTTCGGATTTATAGTTCAGGTTTGACTCGCTTCCATTCTGCAGATGTGTTGAGTCCTTTTGGAGAGGGAGGGAGTAACTCCTATAGCTATTGTTTTGGCGATCCTGTGAATTTGCGTGATCCCAGCGGAAAGTTTGCGATATCCAGTTTAATTATAGGGGCGATTGTAGGGGCAATTCTAGGGGCGGGCATCTCCGCAACTGCAGAAGGAATTCGGGCGATAGTGACGGATACGCATTTTGAATGGGAACAAGTTGGGATTGGGGCCGCACTTGGCTTTATCTCAGGAGGATTTGGCGCGGCAGCAACGGGAGCAAAAACCAGTGTACAAGTGGGCCTCGCGATTGCTGATGCTTCTGTGTCAAGTGCAGTTAGCTTTGGTCTTGAATTGGCGACTGGCTCAAGTGCCAAAGATGCCGCTTTAAATGCGGGAATTGGGGCGGTAATAGGCCTTGTAACGTTTGGGGCAGGAAGAGGGATCGGGGTGGCTCGTAGCAGAAGAGCATTGATGGCTACACGACGCCAAGCGATGGAGATGGTTGAGTTAAGACATTGGTCCCCTCTTGAAGATCTCACGACCATAACAAGGCAGCGCTCACCAGGTTATCAAAGAACAGCAGCTATCTACAGGAGCGCCGACGATTATGTCTACAGCCATGGGGGGATTGGGTTAACCATGACGCCAGATGGTTTTAAAACAGCTGGACGGCTTGCGGAGTATCTACCAGAGGGCGCGCGAAGCGTTCAGAGGTTTAATTTGCAAACCTGTTTCGGGGCGACCGGAGGAAGCATGTTTTCTCAAGGGCAGGCTTTAGCCAATCATCTAAATACTAGAGTGGTTGCTTGGCCAGGTAACTACGTCCGCAACCTACCCGCAACTTCAGGGAGAGTGTTCAGACCTCAAGCCCCTGCATTAGCCAGGGTGACCAATAGCTTCAATACCGCGGCTGGTAACCTGAATAAACTCGTCATTTATGGTAGGAATCCGTCTTGGTTATGATAGTTAGAATGACAGTAATTTTTAACTAATGTGCTTTTTTACAAAAAATCTAGAGGTAAGTTGGTGGGGATAGGGGTTGTTGCCAAATTTGGGTAAAAGTAAAAAACTTCTGTCTGGCCTTTTGCCGAGTCCCGTCCTATGGCTAACTTTTAGTTCAAATGGAAACATAATATTCTCCCAGTTTGGTTGTTTATTTCATTATTGTAGCGGATTACTACAGGTGGATGCCGGCATTGCAACTGAGCTTGAAGCAGCAGCGAGTGAGAGCGTCCGGTTATTGGTTCTTTATCATCGAGGGGGAGTTCACGCTCAAGCGATAATGTAACACTCTTCTTGTCTGGGCCTTCATTAGTATTAGAAGTGCTTATCTCACTGGCATATGACACTTTTAACATTGAAGGTTGCAACCCGATCGCTGTCGCATTCGCAATGAGCAACCCAGGCTCGGTATCACCTTGTTGAACAAAACCAGCAGAACGGGCTGGTAGGAGTAACTCTAACTCGAGGGGCGAGTCGTTGGGGATGATGCTTAAAATCGGTGTGCTTGGCTGCCCACTTTGGCTTGATAGGCAAGATAAAATGGCGACCACTTAAGTTAGGTGTGTTAGTAGAGGGGATGACGAGCGGAGATTGCATTGTGTTTGCTGAAGTCAGTCGAATTGCACGTTCAACGTTACAAGTACTAGAGGTACTCGAAGTGTGCATGAAAAAGAAAATTAATGTCTATATTGCAAAGGAAAACTTACAGTTATATGGCTCGAGGCAATCTCATATCACCGCTAAGGTGCTAGGAATTGCGGCAGAAATCGAGCGTGAGTTGATCTCGCTGAGAACGAAGGAAGCGCTCGCCGCCAGAAAGAAAAACGGAATGATTCTCGGAAGACTGAAGGGCCAAGCCGAGAGGGTGAAGCGCCGAGTACGCTGCGTGACTATATGAAGCTAAGGGTTAAGAGAGTTGTGAAAAGTGCTTGGCGGGAGACATGTGCTTACCAAAAACGGCTGCAATAATGAGGAGCTCTTGTTTTCGAATGTAGTAAATCACATGGTGCTTCAAAGGAAAGCGGAAGTAGTCTTGGCCCAACTCTGAAACTTCTATGCCGATCAACTTATTGCTAGTCAGTAATTCCATTGATTACTTTAGTTCTGAAAAGTAAGTGGTCCATTGTGTTTGCCCCCATCGCTCTAATGTATAGCGACGAATATCAATGAGATCAGACTGCGCTGCATAAGAAAGCTTATATTGCGTCATTAATCAAATTTACCTTGGTCAAGTGCATTCATGAAATCGTCACCGTCGACTAGGTTATCTGATAGAACATCGGCCTCTGCTTGTTCGAAGCGCGATTTCACCACCATCAATTTCAGGGCTTCAAGTTGCTCATATTCTTCACAAGACATCATCACCGCAACCGGTGAACCGTTCTTATTGATTTGTACGGGTTCACGTTGAGCCTTCATTAGTAAATCGCCAAATTTAGTTTTAGCTGTATTAGCAGTAAGTGATTGCATAATATTCTCCTTTTCGTTCATTATAAACGAATCGAACGCTTTAACTGATTTGTATGATTTTAGTTATACGGTTAATCCAATGGCGTGTCCATAAAGGTGTAATTTAGTGGATACGACTTGTTACCCCTCTCAGAACTGTCCAGTTAGTCTTTTAAATGTATATGTACACTTAATTAAAACTATCTTAATGTTCACTTTAGGGTTCATTTCATGAAAATTGGCTATGTCCGTGTCAGTATTCAAGACCAAACGCTCGACGTTCAACTTGAACAGGTTAAAGCTATAGGTTATGAAAAATTCACCAAGAGCAAGCGAGGGGGGGGGAATCCCCAGAGAGAGAACTGCTTAACCTGTTGCTGGACTTTGCGAGGGAAGGGGATGTTATTCACGTTACTAAAGTCGACCGTATTTTGATCGTAATACCATTGATGCTTTGCAAATTGCTGAGCAGCTAG
This sequence comes from Vibrio sp. 10N.247.310.17, assembly GCF_041466605.1. Classification (NCBI taxonomy): domain Bacteria; kingdom Pseudomonadati; phylum Pseudomonadota; class Gammaproteobacteria; order Vibrionales; family Vibrionaceae; genus Vibrio; species Vibrio sp. 10N.247.310.17. Next base: position 9,419 of record NZ_JBFSTC010000109.1, read on the forward strand.
CGAGAAAGAAAGCCGGTTTGGTCTTTCATTACTTGGGCGATTTGGATATTAACAGTGATGTGGGCAAGAGCGCGCGCTCAGAAGGGAGGCACCTCTAAGACGCTCACCAACTCATTCAAGAGATTGCAAACCAAGGCATGAATAAACTGAGCTCAGTAAAGAGTTAGGGTGTAGTCGGACGACTGTTTATAAGGTCTCGGGATAAAAGTGTAGGTGAATTTGTAAAAAATCGTATTTTGCAGGGCAGCAGGAAGATATATGTTAACTTCAAATTAAACCTTTACAAAAACGAGATAATGGATAATAATGTCATCGCTCTGTTGTTCAGAGTTATTAAATGAAACATCAAGTTGTAAAAGTAAAACCCTCAGAATTCCTCGTTATTGTTGTTTTCCTCAGTGTTTCCCTTAGCTTCATAGATACATTAAATAATTCCAGCTCTCAGCGCATCGCATTTTGCGATTAATTTTTATCTTATATAAGGGACACAATATGTCTAACAAAACAAATGGCGTAGTAAAATGGTTTAACGAAGAGAAAGGTTTTGGTTTTCTAACTCAAGACAACGGCGGTGCTGACGTATTCGTTCACTTCCGTGCTATCGCATCTGAAGGTTTCAAGACTCTTAAAGAAGGCCAACAAGTGTCTTTCGAAGTAGAGCAAGGCCAAAAAGGTCTTCAAGCTGCAAACGTTGTAGCTGCATAAGATTTTAAGTAGGCGCGAGCGGAGATACCGCTTGCGTCACTTCCCCCCATCTTAGAGTACTTATTTATAACTCCCCACGAAAATATCCAATATTCTCCCAATACTTTTTGTATTTGTCGTTACGTTTCTTATTTACTTCGTTTTTATAAATAAAATTATTAATATATCTCAATAGTAGTATCTCTAAAAGACTGCTAGCTTCGTTATATCTAACGAAAATAAATAAGGATCAACCATGTCTCGAACAACAGGCCGTAAACTTTTTTGGTTTCAACAACAAAAGAAAAAAACGATAAATAATAAATAGGAATAGTATGAAGATCACATTTAATTTATTTAAAGATAACCTCTCTTGGGGTGGGATTATTCACCAACTTAATGGTGATGTTTTAAGGCGCCACGTGTTAGTGAGCGGAAACGTGGATGATATGAATATTAAATTTTCATACTGCGAAACGACTTTAACAGGCAGCATTACTGATCAACATGATTGTGTACTTGGTGATTTTAGTATTTTGGCTTAAATCTAAAGCACAGGCTTGTAATTAAGCTTACTAATAATTGATTACACAGTTGTCCGACTGAACCCTAACTCTTTGTTGATTGTGTGCTTGATATCTTGCTCCGTAGGCTATTGACTACTTTGGTAAAGCGGCTTGTTAGGAAATCGGTCGACATGCATTCCTCGGCTCGTAATCGCCCCCTGATTCCATTGTAATACAGCAAGATGCGCTTCTTCATATTTCAGCGGAGGCGGAAATTGTGGTGTAAATGACTCTATATACACCTCTATTTATAAACCCTAGCCCTTAAAGTGCTTTATCAAATACTTCGGGCGTAATGTTAATATACCAATCTAAATTTACTTTCTTGCGCCTGATTAGCCCTCGCTCCTCAATAATTTCACAAGATACGCGGAAGTTGTTTGGAGGGACCTCTCTCCTAAGAAGTTGGTTAATAGCATGGTTGACCACCGTAGACTTACCTTCTTTGACTCCCTTCACGAATCCCTTTGCCAAACAACTTAATATCTCTTTTTGGATTTGGCTGAGTCTTTGATTTCTCATTTCATATTTTTATTATTCCTTGTAGCAATGATTAAACTTTAAATTTGAGAAGGAGGGTATGTTGTTTGGGTATACCTTATTGTCACTAGTTGAAAATTGCACCTAACCATTAAATGTCATAATATAAATGACATACCTATTTAGATCATAACCTAAAAGTCACTTAATCAAAATTATGTACATATTTGGATACTTAAGAGCATCAACTATCGAACAAGATGCAGAAAGAGCAAAAAAGACCTTATCAGAATTTGTTGAACAAAAAGGACTTCGTATTGCTGCTTGGTATGTTGAGCAAGAATCTGGCGCTTCGTTGCAAAGACCTAAATTACTGCAATTATTAAGTGATGCTAAAAAAGGGGATTTGATCATGATTGAGCAGATTGATCGACTCTCTCGTCTAAATGAATCTAGTTGGTCTAAATTGAAAGAAATGCTGTACGAGAAGGAATTGAAAGTCATTAGCTTGGATTTACCAACTAGTCACATCGCCATGGCTCCTGAAATATCCGATGAGTTCACGAATTCGATGATTAAAGCGATCAATAACATGATGATGGATATGCTCGCGGCGATTTCTCGTAAAGATTACGAAGATCGACGTCGACGCCAAAAGGAAGGCATAGATAAAGCTAAGACAATGGGCAAGTATCGAGGAAGAAGGCCCGATTTAGAGTTGCACGAACAAATCTACAAACTTCGAGTTCTTAAGGAGATGAGCATCAATGAAACAGCTAAGTTTGTGGGAGTGTCACCACGAACGGTCGTTCGTGTCGTCAAAAGAATGAGAGTTGAGCGTAACGAGAGCTAGGCATGTCTCACATCAAGTTGGTCCGGAATCGAGCAATTTTATAGCAGAAAGCGAAGTGATAGCGCTATTCGTGAGGGTTGTCTTCGTAAAGCAGGAGCCTCGCCCTTAAACTAGCAAGGCTTTATACTTTCTCGGCTAATGAGAAAGTTGTGCTAGTTCGTCTTTATTCAATCCTGTGACATCCATAATGGCTTCCTGATCTAGACCATTAAGCATCATCTTGCGCGCCATCTCCTTGAGGGCTTCTTGGCGTCCTTCTTGGCGTCCTTCTTGGCGTCCTTCTTGGCGGCCACGTTGCTCGCCTTGTTGGCGCAATTGTTCTGCAATAGTCATAAGTGTGTCCTCGTGTTTCGGTACTGATGAGGCTAGTGACGTAATTAACGCCTCTAGGTTGTTCGTTTCACCCACTTGGAGTAAGTAGCTCATCAATGACTGTACTTGCTTATCTGTAGTGTAATCGGTTAAGAGCAATGTGACCAGAGGCTCAAAGAAATCCATGATATCCCGATGCCTTGCGTGCTTTTGGACAAGCTCAAGCAATGCGATGCGGCGATGCTGCATTATCTCATCATCGGAGATGACCGTGACATCGACTAATGGAAAATCTTGAGTATAGAGCGCTTTAGCTATAAGAGGGTTAACGAACCCTTTTAACCAATTCATCTCATACGGGTAGGGTGAGACCTTACCATGGTAAAACTGCAACGGGATCACCAGAGGTAAACGCTCATGGCCAGCTTCAATATGTTGCTGCATGGCGGCGATAGCGTAACGCATTAGTCTGAATGCCATGTGTTTATCTGGTCGACTCTGGTGCTCGATTAACGCGTAGACGTAACCTTCCCCCTGAGACGTTGTAAGAGAATAAAGGACATCCGAATAGTAAGGCCGTAAACTTTCTTCAATAAAGCTGCCTGATTCGAGTTTTAGGGTCGTCAAATCACAGATTTCACGCAGCTCAGCAGGCAGGTGAATATCCAATAAGTCCTTAGCGGTTTCTGGATGAGTGAGAAACTGCTTAAAGAGGGCATCATGTGGGGTTGGCGTGGTCTTTTTCATTTTATTATCCTAACACCAAATGAGTTAAATCAGTATCACGATAGGGATTCTGCGCTAGCTTAATTTCTGCTCACGCATCAATTTAGATTATTTAATGTGATTCCCAAGGGAGGTTGACGGGGGAGTGTAAAATGAGAGCAGAGTGCAACAATAGTTAGCCACGCCTAACATTAAGTAGGCTTTCTAACAAAACTCTATTAATCGATTAGGTTTGTAGTAGAAAGCCCCTCTCAATTAGGCCTTTTTCTACAGCGAGATTTATATGCTATAAACGCTGTAACAACAATGGTTAATTGACTAACATGTATCGCTCGGGGATGTTTTAAAATCATCAAATTTTAAGATTAGGTTTTTTGGTGAAGTTTGTGTTTTGGGGAGTCACACTTGGAGTTCTGTAAATAAGTGTACGTTATGAAGCCAAAGTCAAAATACCAAGGGTAGCGAGTAAACAAGAGACTATTTTCGTTTTAAGGTTCGTGCGCTCTTTTAAAAAGAAGTAACCAAAAAGAATATCGAGGATGAAGGCTCCTTGGAATAAAACCATGACTAAACTAAAAGCGCTAGTGTTAAGCACTTTTAAGAGAAAATAGTAGCTTGCTGTTCCGCAAGTGGCTGTTATTACGGCGTTAAATAGAACTTTTTTGATTAACCTATAATGAACTTTAAATAGTAGAGGCGTCAAAAAAGCGGTTCCAGAAAAACCGATAAAAAGGATAACGCTAGTAGGTAAGTACAACGTAAGTACTTTATCAAAACCAATGGCTAGAGTGAGAAAGATTGGCGCGAGCCACGCGTGTAGATTGTTTGAAAAAAGAAGATTCATGTTGTTACTTGTGCTGATGAGCAGTGAAGCGACAAGTATCAGTATAACGCCAGTCATTTGAAGGAAAGTCAGTGTCTCATTTAAAAAGCTAACCCCGAACAGAGCACTCCAAATGATCTTTGTTTTAGAGATTATCGAGACAGAGCCTAATTCAATTGAAGCACGAGCCCTAAAGGTTGAGTACGCAAACCCAAGCCATGAGAAAACACTGAATATACTTAAAAGCAACAGCTCCCAAAGTTCACTTGTATTGTCGAATTTTGTAGGGATTTGTTCGATTTCGAAGATAACAAACAGAGCAGCCAGTAAACTGCATGTAATTTGATAGGCTATTAAATATTCATTACATAAAGGATTTTTCTTAAGAAAGACTCGTGAAATCCATTTGTCTAATGAACTTAAAGTCATAGCTAGAGCTAATATAGTGTAGGAACTTATCATTGTTTCTCAATGTGAATCGAGGTCTTGCGTTTTATGAGTTCAAATAGTTTTCGGTTATTGGGGCTACTCTCTTCTCCTTTAGTAATAGCAACGTGATTATAATCAGTTTCAATTTTAGCTATGAAATTTGGAATGACGCTTTGAAGCATGAGTAATTCGAAAATAAACTTACTTAAAGGAGTTCCAGGAAGTAACTCTTTATTTTGAAACTCGCCCGGCCAGTGCGCCCCCCCCCAATCTTTTATGACGTATATCCCACCTGACTTTAGATAAGGGAATGATGTCAAGAAAGCGGATTTTGTTGGTTCATATAAATGGTTGTAATCATCAATAATTAGATCTACATTTTTTGTGGGGAAGTGTGATTCTAATATTTGAATGACCTTGTCTGTATGCTCTTGCTTTACTCCACAATAAGGCTCTATTACAGAGTGTGCTGAAGACCCCTTTCGGTATTGACTTAAGGCTGGATGCTCTTGGCGTTCGTCTATGCCTATGATGGAGTCAGGGGTGTAAATCTTATCGAGTAAAACGAGACTCGCCCCGTGATATACCCCAAACTCAATAATGTTTTTTGGACTCCCCCAAGAAACCAAATGAAATTCAACTTCGTCATCAATGGAGAAGTGTTCTTCATTATGCCAGCGTATTTTATCTCAAGGGTCATTATAACTATTCATACTTAGTATAGGCCTGATAATTTCCATAGCCTGCAATGCTACTGTATGTAAAGATTTGATATTAATTAATTATTAATTAATTATTAATATAGTTGATATTTTTAGTTTATTCTCCTTAGATCGTTTTACTTTATTTAACGCTTCTTTCGAAAATTCAAAGATAGAGGGAACATAATGGATAAGTCCGAGCTAATATTAAAGACCACTAAGGAATTAAAAGACATAGCTGAATCAGGGGCTAATAAAATTGCATTGGCCATGCAAGAAGCAAAAAAAGCTAATTACATAATTTAATCATTAAGGTCGCCTATATCACCGTAGTGACCGATAAATAATTAGTGGTGGTAATTATTTCCTATTGTTAGTATCGGGTTTATTCTTTTTAAAACATTTAATGACTTAACGCTCAATAGTGACCGAGGGATTCATGAAAAAGACTAAAAGAAATTTAACTCTCGCTTCTATTGTGATCGTAATTATAATTATGCACAGCCAAAGAAATACGAAACCAAATTTTACTTTCCCGGAGTGCGAAGAAGAAAGAAGCGTTAATTCCAATGTCACCTTTTATATTGATAATCAGATTGGTAACAAGGAAGAGTTAAAAGGCAGATTGCAAGAAGCGGTAAAGATGTCTAATACGATACTGTCTAACTCATGCATCCCTATAACTCGTGTGTTCAAGGATAGCCATTCTGTATCAATATCTCATGACAGTATGTCTATCTCCTCTGTGCATTCAGACCTAAAACAAGCAATCAGTTCTTCGAAGGTAAACTCGTTTTTAGACGCTCCAAAAGAGCAGTATGTTTTGGTTTTAAGTGATAATCATCCATTGGTCATCGAAGAGGAGATTAATGGGATGACAATGGTTAACTTGAACGACAGCTTTGTACTGCTTGCGGAGGACTTCCCGATTACCGTGCTAGAACATGAGCTAGGACATTTAGGGTGGGCAATGCATGAACGGCCTAACTCTGAAAGTGGAGACTTTTGGATCATGGAACAGGTCTTTGCTGCAAATAGAAGTAAAGTAAAACCTTATTCTGGAGCTTTTCATTGTTCTAACTACGGGACAGTCATGAGTTATTCTGAAAAGGTTGTCCCTGCTTATTCAAGCCCTCTGAGCAGCAACAACGGTGAACCATGTGGTAATGAAGAGTACGCGGACAATGCCAGAGTTATGCGCGAGTATGCGAAAACTTTGCAGTGAAGTGTCCACCTCTTCATCGTTAGAGCAGAGGTTGTTGAATGCTCCCCTAGTAAATGCACTGTATCAATATATTTTTTGTTCTGTAGTGGCTAAGTGAATTTGACCACTATTAGGGGTTTTGCTGTACCTAAAGTAATCCGTTAAATGCTAATTTAACAATACATATAACACGGAATTGTCCAGAGACGTGTTATGCCGCCATGCATTGGGACTGTGCTCTGGGTGTGCTCTGGGAAAAGATCGCCTTAGTGTTCACTTTTTGGGAGTGGTGTGATTACCGAAGGAGGTTGACGGTCTAAATAGAAATTAGATAGATTTACCGATGATGAATAATGTGTTCAAAGCAAAAAATGATGAGAGGATATTGTACTTCTCAAGCTTTATTGTTTCTGATGTT
>NZ_JBFSTC010000110.1:0-16139 GCF_041466605.1 Vibrio sp. 10N.247.310.17
CGCATCTGGTTTGGGACCAGAGGGTCGGGGGTTCGAATCCCTCTTCACCGACCACCTTAAGAAGCCTCGTCAGAAATGACGGGGCTTTTTTACATCTCTCATTTCAGTAATCCTCAATTTTTAATGCTGGGACCTCAACCGCTTCGACATCTTGCCTGATGTCACCTCCGTAAATCTCCTCCTTCCATACAATAAGATAGGCTTTTACCCTTTATCTCCATTATGGTGCTTATACGGAGCAGTTTGCTTTATCAAATGTGCAGATCGATATCTAATTTTATATAAAACTCACCACCAATCATTCGACAAATTAATAGGTTTGGTCTAAGGATTTTTATGAAAAGTGAAATTTGACGTTAAATATGTTCTCTAAGGCCTGTATTTGACAGATTTCTTCGAATCTTGTTGTTTAAAAAATCCTTTGATTTATTGAGTCTTTCGTTTTTCTTGTTTGTATTTATCAAAAAAATCATATGGTTGAATATGTTGTTGGGTTGGTTTTATCTGGTTATTTTGTTTGCTTAAATTGGTAAAGTTAGCGTTTGTTTCTATAGTGTTAATTGTTTTTTGGAATAATTATTTGATCTTGGTGATTGGTGGGGATATGTGCTTTGAATGATATGTTTAACTCTACAAGTACGCAGTAGTAAGGGGTTTGTGAGTATTTATTATTGGAAATATAATGCTGGTTTTCATTACTATATGTTCTTCGAGTGAATACTTATGTGGCATTTTTACTTGCTAAGCGTTTAATGTCGACTTTTTATCCTATTTTTGTTGCTTTTCTGTGAATTATTTGCCAAATTGTCAACCGTATAAAATATCAGAACAATATTCTGGTAAGAATGGATTCAATTTTGCAGACAGGGCAGAAAGCTGCCAAAGCAGTAGAGGTCTGGTAATGTCACTTTTAGAAGTAAAAAATCTTCGTATCGAATACCCATCTCGTCATGGAGTTCACGCCGCAGTGAAATCACTTTCGTTCAACATTGAACGTGGTGAGATTGTTGGCGTTGTAGGCGAGTCTGGTGCAGGCAAATCAACAGTAGGTAATGCTGTGATCGATTTGCTGAGCCCTCCTGGTCGCATTGCTAGCGGCGAGGTATTTCTGGACGGTGAAAAAGTTTCAGGCTTATCTCCTGAACAGATGCGTTCTGTTCGCGGCTCAAAGATTGGTTTTATCTTCCAAGATCCAATGACTTCTCTTAACCCTCTATTCACAGTAGAACAGCAGTTAAAAGAGACGATTCATGCCAACATGAAGGTTTCGGATCAAGAAGCCTACCAGCGCTCATTAGATCTGATGAACCAAGTGGGTATTCCGCAACCAGAAAACCGTTTAAAGCAGTACCCACACCAATTCTCTGGCGGTATGCGTCAGCGTGTTGTTATCGCGATCGCACTGGCAGGTGAACCTGACCTAATCATCGCTGATGAACCAACAACCGCACTGGATGTTTCTATTCAAGACCAGATCTTGGGTTTGATTCGCGACCTATGTATTAAGAAGAATGTAGGTTGTATGTTGGTCACACACGACATGGGTGTGGTATCTAATGTTACCGATCGCGTAGCCGTTATGTATCGTGGTGATTTGGTTGAGTTTGGTCCGACGGCGAAAGTCCTTGGTACTCCTGAACACCCTTACACGCACAGTCTTATCTCCGCGGTTCCGCGTTCAGATCGTAAACTTGATCGTTTTCCTCTTGTGAGCTACATCGAAGAAGCACATGAGATGGAACCACTTGATGTGAAAAACCACTGGTTAGGTCAAAGCCAAGACCACCGTGATTACACTGGTCCACTGTTGAATGTTGAAAACGTAAACTTGCGCTTTACTACCAAGGATTCTTTCTTTGAGAGTCGTCGTGAGTACGTTCAGGCGTCAAACAACGTGAGCTTTGAAGTACACGAAGGTGAAACTTTTGGTCTTGTTGGTGAATCTGGTTCGGGTAAATCAACGATTGCTCGTGTGATTGCTGGTTTGTACGCACCTAACTCAGGTAAGGTAACGTTTGAAGGCGTTGATCTTACGGGACTTAAATCTGAAAAAGAACGTCGCCCAATGCGTCGTCAAATGCAGATGGTTTTCCAAAACCCTTATACATCAATGAACCCTCGAATGAAGATATTCGACATCATTGCTGAGCCGATCCGATTCCATAAACTGACGCGTAACGAGAATGAAACTCGTCAGATCGTTAACGACCTGCTAGAGCACGTTGGTTTAGGCAAGATGGCTGGGGTTAAATACCCACACGAATTCTCAGGTGGCCAACGTCAGCGTATTTCTATCGCTCGCGCCTTGGCAACTCGTCCACGTCTTTTGATTTGTGATGAACCTACCTCGGCGCTGGATGTGTCGGTTCAGGCTCAGATCCTTAACCTATTAAAAGATTTACAAGACGAGCTCAACCTAACCATGCTGTTCATCAGTCACGATTTACCGGTTATTCGCCAAATGTGTGATCGTGTTGGTGTGATGCAAATGGGAGAACTATTGGAAGTAGCGCCAACTGAGCAGCTATTCCAATCGCCTCAGCATGAATACAGCAAACACCTAATTTCTTTAATGCCTGAATTTACAGGTTTAAGAGAAGAAAAAGCAGTGGCACAAGCCGCGGTATAAAAATCAGCAGGCTGGAGTTTAGCTTGCTAAAAACAATAAACAGACGCAAATACAACAACTAGGGATCTGGATTCCCGCATGAAGGAGTTATGCAATGAAAACCATGAAAAGCAAATTAGCAGTAGCTTTAATGGCAGCTGGCCTAAGCTTTAGTGCAGCAGCAGCAGATATTACCGTTGGCTACGCAGCTGACCCGGTATCACTTGACCCGCACGAGCAGCTGTCTGGTGGCACACTGCAAATGTCTCACATGGTGTTTGACCCTCTAGTACGTTTCACTCAAGAGATGGATTTTGAAGGCCGCCTAGCATCTAGCTGGGAGCGTGTTGATGAAACGACTTTCCGCTTTAACTTACGTAAAGGCGTGAAATTCCACTCTGGTAACGAACTGACTGCTGATGATGTTGTGTGGACTTTTGAACGTCTACAAGCTTCTCCAGACTTTAAGTCTATCTTCACGCCATACGAAAAAATGGTAAAAGTGGATGACTACACAGTTGAGCTAGTATCAAAAGCGGCTTACCCACTAGTACTACAAACAGCAACCTACATCTTCCCAATGGACAGCAAGTTCTACTCTGGTCAAACAGCGGAAGGTAATGACAAATCTGAGCTAGTTAAGCACGGTAACTCGTTTGCTTCGACTAACGTTTCTGGTACTGGTCCATTTATCGTAACGCAGCGTGAGCAAGGCGTTAAAGTAACGTTCGAGCGTTTCAACGATTACTGGGACACAGAAACTGAAGGTAACGTAGACAAGCTAACACTTGTGCCAATCAAAGAAGATGCAACGCGTGTAGCAGCACTTCTTTCTGGCGACGTTGATATGATTCACCCTGTTGCGCCAAACGATCACAAGCGTGTTAAAAAAGCTAAGAACATCGATCTAGTAACGCTACCTGGTACTCGTATCATTACGTTCCAAATGAACCAAAACAGCAACGAAGCACTGAAAGATGTGCGCGTTCGTCAAGCAATCGTTCATGCGATTAACAATGAAGGTATTGTTAAGAAAATCATGAAAGGTTTCGCGACCGCTGCTGGTCAGCAGAGCCCAACAGGCTACGCGGGTCACAACGAAGATCTAGTTCCTCGTTACGATCTGAAAAAAGCGAAAGAGCTGATGAAAGAAGCGGGCTACGAAGACGGCTTTACACTAACTATGGCAGCGCCTAACAACCGTTACGTGAACGATGCGAAAGTTGCGCAAGCGTCTGCGGCAATGCTGTCTAAGATTGGTATCAAAGTTGATCTTAAGACAATGCCTAAAGCACAGTACTGGCCAGAATTTGACCTATGTTCAGCAGACATGATGATGATCGGCTGGCACTCAGATACTGAAGATTCAGCTAACTTCAACGAGTTCTTAACAATGACTCGCAACGAAGAGACTGGCCGTGGTCAATACAACTGTTCTGGCTACTCAAACCCAGAAATGGATGCGATTGTAGAAGCTTCTAACACTGAAACTGACCCAGTTAAGCGTTCTAAGATGCTGAAAGGTGTTGAAGCAACACTTTACAACGATGCAGTCTTCGTTCCTCTACACTGGCAGAGTGAAGCGTGGGGCGCGAAATCTAACGTAGGTGCAGCAGACGTAGTAAACCCAATGGTTATGCCTTACTTCGGCGACCTAGTTGTAAAATAATCTAGCTTGCTAGAATCGAGAGCCTGAAGCTTTCAGGCTCTCAATGTTATTAAGATATAGATTTAAGTTTCGGTATTTGGTCTTCCTTCAGTCTGGCTAAATACCTTTTTTAAGACTGAATTTTTTTGTTGTCTAGTCGCGGATTTCGATTAGATAGTCATGGATAGATAAGGGGCAAGGAATGGTTACGTTTCTGGTCAAGCGCCTGTTTCAGGCACTGATAGTGATGTTTGTGATCAGTTTGGTGGCGTTTGCCATTCAGGATAACCTGGGCGACCCGTTACGTGAGTTAGTCGGTCAATCTGTTTCAGAGGCGGAGCGTCAAGCGCTACGCGATGAACTCGGCTTAAATGATCCCTTCGTTACAAAATACTCTCGCTTTGTAGGCGCAGCTCTACAGGGTGATCTTGGTACTTCATACTTCTTTAAGCGACCTGCAGTTGATGTAATTCTAGATAAACTAGTAGCAACTCTGGAGCTGGTATTTGGTGCTTCTTTAATTATTGTTTGTATGTCGATCCCACTCGGCGTTTACTCTGCTATTCACCCAAAAAGCTTTTTTACCAAATTGATAATGGCAGGCAGTAGTGTCGGTATCTCGGTTCCTGTTTTCTTAACTGCAATCATGCTGATGTATGTGTTCTCTATCGAGCTCGGTTGGCTGCCGTCATTTGGACGTGGTGATACGGCCAACTGGTTTGGTTGGGAGTCTGGCTTCTTAACGCTAGATGGCCTTGCACACTTAGTTCTGCCGAGTATTGCTCTGGCATCTATTATGCTGCCGCTGTTTATTCGTCTAGTTCGTTCTGAAATGTTAGAAGTTCTAAGTTCTGAATACATTAAGTTTGGTAAAGCGAAAGGCCTAGCTCTAAACAAAATCTATTACCAACATGCATTGAAAAACACCATGCTACCGGTACTTACCGTTGGTGGTGTTCAGATTGGTACTATGGTGGCTTACACCATTCTTACGGAAACGGTTTTCCAGTGGCCAGGTACAGGCTTCTTATTTTTGGAAGCAATCAACCGTGTAGATACACCACTGATTACTGCATACGTTATTTTTGTTGGTCTTATTTTCGTCGTGACTAACACAATTGTTGATTTGCTTTACGGTGTTATCAACCCAACCGTTAACATCACAGGGAAAGGAGCATAATCATGGAACAGACATCGACAGTGCCGTCTCGCTGGGAACGTTTTAAGCAATCAGACATTGTGTATTACTTCTTACGCGACAAAGTGGCAATGGTGAGTTTCGCCATTTTCTCAATCTTTTTAGTGATGGCACTAGCTGCCCCTATTCTAGCGCCAACAGACCCGTACGACGTGACATCGATTGATATCATGGACTCAGAGCTGCCACCATCATGGATGGAAGACGGCGAAGAACGTTTCTTGTTAGGAACGGATGAGCAAGGCCGTGATATTTTATCGACTATGCTTTACGGTTCTCGTTTATCACTGACTATTGGTTTCTTAGCGGTAGGTCTACAACTGACGCTTGGTATTATCATTGGCTTGTCTGCGGGTTACTTCGGTGGCCGTATTGATAGCTTCTTGATGCGCTTCGCTGATGTTCAGCTTTCGTTCTCAACCATGATGGTTGCGATCATTGTCTCGGCCATCTTTAAGGCAAGTTTCGGTAGTGATTTTTATGCACAATACGCTGTGGTGATGCTGGTGGTGATCATTGGTATCGCAGAATGGCCGCAGTATGCGCGTACTATTCGTGCATCAGTATTAGCAGAGAAGAAGAAAGAGTACGTAGAAGCGGCACGTGTGATGGGCTTTAGAGCACCTCGTATCATGTTCCGTCATATTCTGCCTAACTGTTTATCACCGATTTTGGTTATCTCTACAGTACAGGTGGCAAATGCCATCATGTCAGAAGCGGCACTTTCTTTCCTAGGTTTAGGCCTTCCAGTCGACCAACCCTCACTGGGTGCTCTGATTAGTACTGGTTTTAACTACATCTTCTCAGGAGCATGGTGGATCACTGCATTCCCAGGTGTGCTTTTGGTGACATTGGTTCTAGTTATCAACCTACTAGGCGACTGGTTACGTGACGTGTTTAACCCGAAAATCTATAAAGGGTGATAGTTCAGTTTGATTTTTAGTAAAAAAAATCACTAAACTAAGAGTCGTAAGCAATTACGGCTCTTTTTTTGCTTAATGAATTTGGAACTTAGTACCATTGATAGAGTCAATAGTACTTAAAATGGAATTCATGTTTTATCGACGCCTGTTCGGTAATAATTAACCCCTAGAGGGTTTAAGTGGTGGTTATGAAGTTGACAATGAATGTTGTATGTCGTGCTGTGGTTAGAAATTATCGTATGGGGCTTATTGCTGCATCCCTATTGGTATCAAGCCAAGTTAATGCCGAATCGGTTCTATGCGATGCGACTCAGGTAAGCACCAATCAGTTACCACAACTAGAACAATCATGTCCGATTGGTAAAGGTGTTTGGGGCAGTAAAGCGCCTAAACATCATTCAGATAACGATCTGTTTTGGGTTCAATGTGGTTTGTTGAATAAGCCTTTGTCACTGAGCAAAGCAAAGCCATTGTATGAGAAGATTTCAACGAACGTATGGATGAAGCCCGAAGGTGGAGACTATCGCTGCCTAATTGGTCCTTATTCTACTTTCTCTGATGCGAGAAAAGACTTAGCTCAGGTGCGTAAGGTTTCTGGCTATGGCGAAGCCTTTATTCGTATGGTTGATAAATCGAAGACCTCTTCTTCACAACCGGTCGTGACCAAAGCAATGAAGTCAAAAACGGCAGAGCCAAAAACGGTTAAGGCTAAAGTAGCAGCGAAACCAGCACCAAAGCCGATAGCTGCTGCTCAAAAAGCTGCAGTCGCGAGTGCTGCTGCCATTCAAGCTTTTCCTAGTCATGGTGCAAATTCAGACAATGATCTGAACATTGAAATACGCATGACAGCGAGTGTTGCGGGTAGTAAATATGCGATTCCTTATCTTTTAGGTGATGAACAACAGTTTTATATGGAGCAAGGTAAACCTTGGAGCCGACTCGATTACGACAGTGCCGAATTAGTATGTGATAAGATTAATATGACGCTGTTGAGTGAAAAGCAGTGGCAAAGTCTCTTAGGGTCGAAGGTCATGGAAAATCAGAACTGGCCAATGCATCTACCTTATTGGGGCGCAGACAAAAAAGGCCTGTTTACTAACGGTAACGTAAACCAGCTTAAAGGCTCCTCACTACTTAATGTGATGTGTGTGAAATAACGAAGACGTGCGTAATACCAAATAAGCCTCAGCCATTGCTGGGGCTTTGTTGTTTATACGCCTTTCTTTTCAATATCAGGTCGATTTCCGGATACTCGGATTTTCAATACAAATTTGATTAAAAATAGCTAAAAATTGTTCAAATAGAGCAGTTGGTGCGTAGAAAACCATAACTCAAGCAATAAGGTGATTGAGATTATGAGTTTGAAGAAACGATTAGAAGACGTAGCCCCGCTTTTTGAAGCCGGAGGTAAATACGAAAAGCTTTACCCAGTCTATGAGGCGTTTGCCACTATCTTTTACACGCCCGGTAATGTAAACCGAGGTTTGACCCATGTTCGAGATAGTATTGATCTCAAGCGTATTATGATTCTGGTGTGGCTGGCGACTTTCCCTGCCATGTTCTGGGGTATGTATAACGTCGGACACCAGAGTGTCTCGGCACTAACATCCACTTATCAACTTAACGAACTTACCTCGGTTATCGAGAGTAGCTGGCGCTTGTCGTGGGCATTTGGTGATGCACAGTCATTGAGAGTAAGTAGCTGGGGAAGTCAGATGCTGCTCGGGGCTCTCTACTTCTTACCCGTTTACGCGACAGTTTTCGTCGTCGGTGGTTTCTGGGAGGTGCTGTTTGCCGTTGTACGTAAGCATGAGGTCAACGAAGGATTTTTTGTTAGCTCGGTTCTCTTTGCCTTAATTCTTCCACCGACTATCCCGTTATGGCAAGCAGCGCTAGGTATCACCTTTGGTATCGTTGTCGCGAAAGAGCTGTTTGGTGGCACAGGGCGAAATTTCCTTAATCCAGCGCTTGCTGGTCGAGCCTTTCTCTACTTTGCCTATCCTGCCAACATGTCGGGAGGTTTAGTATGGGTGGCAGCCGATGGTTATTCTGGTGCAACACCTTTAAGCCAATGGTATGAAAGTGGTAGCGCGTCACTCATTAATAACATGACTGGCGAGGCGATCACTTGGATGGACGCCTTTATCGGTAATATTCCGGGTTCGATGGGCGAGGTTTCTTCATTGCTTATCATGTTGACGGGTCTGATTCTGATTGTCATGAAGATCGCCTCTTGGCGCATTGTTGCCGGTGTGATTATCGGTCTCGTCGTGACTTCGAGTTTGATGAACTGGATTGGCTCTGATACCAACTCGATGTTCTCGATGCCGTTCTACTGGCACTTTGTATTGGGCGGTGTTGCCTTTGGCACTTTCTTTATGGCAACCGACCCAGTTTCTGCCGCGTTTACTAATCAGAGTAAGTGGGCTTACGGGATTCTGATCGGTGTGATGACGGTCGGTATTCGAGTGCTCAACCCTGCTTATCCAGAGGGCATCATGTTGGCGATCTTGTTTGCTAACCTTTTTGCTCCGCTGTTCGACTTTGTAGTGAAAGAGCAAAACATCAAACGCAGGCAGAAACGAACATTGCGCTGATTTCAGTGCAGATAGGGAAAGCGATTCCCATAAGAAAGGCTTGCATCGCTGCAAGCCTTTCAATTTTTATTGCGATTGATTTGAAGTTGATTTAACTCCACTTCAAATCAATTTCGAACGGTTGGGTGTTACCACAATGCTCACCACACATTTCGTCGTAGGCACTGTTGTGAACCAGCATTGCCGACGCCACGCCTTGGTCGCTAAAGTGGTCGTGTGCTTGGTTAACACTCAAAAACTTCATTGGGTGCTGGTGGTCGTCTTTGATTAACTGCTTTTGCTCGCCAATGATTTGGTAAGCCAAGTAGATCCCGCCTTCAAATGATTCAATGAGTAGATTCATAACAAACTCCATGTTGTTCTCGATAGTTCTTTGTTTCTGTATCTACGTTGATGGTTGTTTGAAGGTTCATGTGTGTTAAAAATGAAAAAACCAGAAGCTCAGCTTCTGGTTTATTAATAAGTCATCAAACTAACTCAAAGGTTAGTTGATTTTCTGCATGATGCTAACACGGCCTGTTGTTGATCCGTCTGGAGTCATTTTACGGCGAGTTAGCAACCCTTCATCCCAGTTAGTACCTGCTGGCTGATACTCCCATTTAATGATGTATTCTTGATTATTACCATTTGCATCAACAGGACATTTATCTCCTGAACCAGGAATATAACCATTGTCAGTATCATCACAGAAGCGCACGACTGAGTTTAGATCTGTCAGTGTTGCTTTTGATTCACGTCCTGAAATGTTAAACCACCAATAGTCAATTGCAGCAAGCTCTTCATAGGTATACTTCTTGCCTGAGTCTTCAAGATCTGCCGGTGAGTTTGCATTGCACTCTTTCCCTGATACGGTAGCGCCCTCAGAATCAAATACCATTCTCATGACAGCATTTTGTCCATCAGCGCAAATCTGAGTGGTATCCCAAGACCCAGTGAAATCCACGTACCTTTCGTCACTAGGTGTTTCTACGTGATAGTAGAAATTCAAACTTTCTTCGATACGCTTTGCTTTACTTGATTCGCTTGATGGGTCGCTTAACTCTGTTTTTGAACGAATTTGTGTGTATATTTTTGTAATTGGGTCATAGCTACCTGAAAGAGTTTCATATTGGTATGAAGGGGTTGCATCGCCTTCATCTCGATCATCTTCCAGTTTGTTTGGCGTGTAGTGGTTGAGGACTTGTTGATTCCCTTCAATGAAAGGTGCCCAACCGTAACTCTCTGGTTTAGGTGTGGTATTTTCTTTGCTTTTATCAAGTAGAAGGTAAGAAAACGGAGCGTTTAGGGTGAAGTCTGGGTGAGCTGTTTGATTGCAGCCTGCAGAACTCCCTGCCAATACACAGCTGATGTACTTTTCAGCGTCTGCGTATGACAATAAAGAGTCGCTGTCACTTACAGCAATAAGACCATTGGCTGAATCTTGATAAGTGAAGTAAGGCGTGCCACGTGTATGTTCAAACACAGCTTTAGGGAGCATTTTGTCAGCGTGAACTAACATTGTTTTGTCGTTAGGGCGGTTGTTTGGATCGTTAATATCATACTGTCTCACCATGATTGAGCGAATAAATTGCCCATTTTTCGCTACAAATGGATTGGCATCAGCGCTGCCGCGAACAGTCCCTGATTTTTCTCCGAATGCTTTCTCCATATGAGCCAATGCTTCAGATTCATTAGTAATTGAAGTGACTCCCATCGCTGTTAGGAAGTCTGTAACAGAATCACGGTCATCTAGACTTAGGTTTTTCATCTTCGCTAACGTCGCAGCATCAGGTTCGCGCAACGCATCTGGAATTGTCAGTACTTCATCAGAAGCGCTACCAAATTGGTTATCTAAAGACTGAAGTAGAATTGCTAAATTTAGAGCTCGGTCGTATTTGCCCGCCGCTTCAAATGCTGTCAGTACATCACGGTTTGATGCTGCCCCTACTTTCAAGCCATTTTCACCACCAATGAAGAAGGTCACCGTATCGTCAGACTTAGCGGTAAATTCGCCTTCGCTGTTTGTGATGCCCTTTGAACCAGAGCTAGTGCTGTAGTAGATACCTTCAACAGCGGCATCGATAAACTTGTTGGTTGTTGTGGATGGTCCTGTCGGTGTTGTGACACCTGAATTAGAACTGTCGCTACCACAACCTGTTAAAGCCACTGCAATCGCTGCTGCGAGAATACTCACTTTTTTCATTACTCGTACATCCTTCATGTATTAGAGCTAATTGTTTTTTTTATGCGTGTAATTTTATAGCGCGCGATTGTGGTTTGATCTTGATTCCAAGTTAAGTATGTAAAATGCTGTTCGGTTAATGAACATCCCAACCATACGGTAAAAAACAAAAAAAGCCGACACAGGTCGGCTTTTGTATAATATTTCTTTGACTTACAGTGGTTTATCGCATGGTAACGAATTCTTCGCTGCCCGTTGGGTGAATCGCCACAACAGAGTCGAAATCTGCTTTGGTTGCGCCCATTTTCATTGCAACGCCGAAGCCTTGAATCATTTCATCAACAGTAAAACCGATGCCGTGTAGGCCGACTACAGTCTCTTCTTCGCCAGCACATACTAGCTTCATCTTACAAGGTTGGCGGTGCTGAGTGACTGCAGTGTACATTGCAGTAAAACCAGACGTGTATACCTTGATGTTGTCTTTGCCGTATTGCTCTTCAGCTTCTTGAGTCGTTAGACCAATAGTGCCGATAGGTGGGTGGCTGAATACAACAGTAGGAACGAGCGTGTAGTCCATCTTTGCGTTTGTTTGACCGTTGAATAGACGCTCAGAAAGCTGACGACCGGCTTTAACAGCAACAGGTGTTAGTTCGATACCGCCTTCCATGATGTCGCCTACACAGTAGATACCAGGAACGTTGGTTGCTTGGAACTCGTCTACTTTGATGTAGCCACGGTCGTTGGTTGCAACACCCGTTGATGCTAGGTTGATAGCGTCAGTCGCTGGGTGGCGGCCGATAGCCCAAATTAGGTGGTCAACGTTTTGAGTGTTGCCGTTCTCTAGGTGCAGAGTCAGCGTGCCATCTGCTTCTTTCACTACTTCTTTAGGAACAGAATGCGTGTGAAGTGTTGGACCTTCCGCTTCCATTACTTCAACCAGTGTTTCAACGATCATTGGGTCGAAGCTGCGAAGTGGAGACTCTTTACGACAGAACAAATGTGTCTCTGTGCCAAGTGCACTTAGTACGCCTGCGATTTCTACTGCGATGTAGCCTGCGCCGATTACAGCAACACGTTTAGGTTGCTCCATCAGATCGAAGAAACCGTTTGAGTCGATACCGTGCTCTGCGCCAGGGATGTTTGGAATGGTTGGACGACCACCCACTGCGATCAGGATGTGATCAGCGGTGTAGTGCTCACCGTTAACTTCAACAGTCTTCTCATCGACAAACTTAGCAAAGCCTTTGATTACGTTTATTTTGTTATTACCAAGAACGCGATCGTAAGATTGGTGGATACGACCAATGTACGCTTGACGGTTTTCAACCAGTTTGCCCCAGTTGAAGCCTTTTACGTCAACGTCGAAGCCGTAGTCTTTTGAATATAGGTTGATTGCTTCAGCAACTTGAGCACCGTGCCACATAACCTTTTTAGGAACACAACCAACGTTTACACAAGTACCACCAAGGTCTTGAGCTTCGATAAGTGCAACTTTTGCACCGTGCATTGCTGCGCGGTTAGCTGATGCGATGCCGCCTGAACCGCCGCCGATACAGATGTAATCAAAATGAGTCGCCATTACTTTCTCCATTTATTGAAGGCTGTGGGTACAGTGAGCGCACTGAACACCTACGTCCTATAGATTCTTAAATTGTCTAATTATTATATTGAGGGCAGATCGGTTGAACTCAATCTCCCTGTTTAAAATTTATTCGTGTACGTCACAGTCTGCTGAGTATTCGTCGGAGCATGACGTTAAGTTCGAGATTACTCGGGTACGATCCACTCTACTTTGAAGTGACCGGTTGCCGGCGCAATTGCTTCCTTCAAGAATGGAAGAATTTCGTTCATTTGGCTTTCTAGCTTCCAAGGTGGGTTGATAACAATCATGCCTGATGCCGTCATACCACGCTCGTTGGTGTCTGGTGATACGCCAAGTTCGATTTGTAGAATCTTGTTGATGCCTAAGCCTTCAAGGCCTTCGATCATATCTTCGATATCACAGCGATTTACCACTGGGTACCAAATTGCGTAGATACCAGTTGCCCAGCGCTTATGGCTTTGAGCAATCGCAGTCACAACATCACTATACTCTTTTGCCAGCTCGTAAGGTGGATCGATAAGAACCAAACCACGACGTTCTTTAGGTGGCAGACTGCCTTTTAGGCGTTGGAAGCCATCTTCTTTGTAGATAGATACCTGACGATCGCGGTGGAACTCTTGCTCAAGCAGAGGGTGATCGGCTGGGTGAAGCTCAGTTAATACCATGCGGTCTTGATCACGCAGGTGTGCACGTGCAACACGTGGTGAACCTGGGTAGAAACGCAGTTTTTCGCCATTGTTGAGTGCAGAGATAGACTCAAGGTAGCTTTGAATGTCTTCAGGAAGTTCTGTTTGTGCCCAGACGCGTGCAATACCTTGTTTGTATTCGCCCGTTTTTTCAGACCATTCATGCGTTAAGTCGTAACGACCTACACCAGAGTGAGTGTCATGGTAAACAAAAGGCTTATCCTTTTGTTTCAAAGAATTAAGAATAAGGCTCTGTACGATATGCTTTACTACGTCGGCATGGTTGCCCGCGTGGAAGCTGTGGCGATAACTTAACAAATTAAACTCTCGTAACACTCTCGAATTAGAGTGTGGTTAGTGTAGGTGGGGTTAGTTTGACTATTATAACCCCCAATGGACCATAAATTCTCGAACAATTCAGGAACAGTCGCGAGCAATATGCAGTTAGTTATTGGTTCTACTATTGAAATTTGCCTTGTTGGGCACTATCTAATAACTATTCGCAGGTGATTTTTTAGGGTGACCCTGAGCCTGATGACTGTAAGACGACCTCATTACAAAAAAGACGAAAGTCTCTAAAGCCAAAGGAATGTTTATATGTCTAATCCGCTATTAACCTTCACGGATTTACCTCCGTTTTCACAGATCAAACCTGAGCACGTTAAGCCAGCGGTTGAGCAAGTGATTGAAGAGTGTCGCAACAAGATAGAACAAGTACTTGAAGGTAATACTTCACCAAGCTGGGACAACCTCGTTGCTCCAATTGAAGAAGTGGATGATCGTTTAGGCCGTATTTGGTCACCTGTAAGCCATATGAATTCTGTGATGAACAGCGACGAACTGCGTGACGCTTATGAGAGCTGCCTGCCTGTACTTTCTGAGTACGGCACGTGGGTCGGCCAACACAAAGGTTTGTTCGAAGCGTATAAAGCGATCAAGGCGAGTGAGGCATTCTCGGCATTAGACCAAGCTCAACAGAAAACCATTACCGACGCACTGCGTGACTTTGAATTATCAGGCATTGGCTTACCCGCAGACGAGCAGCACCGCTACGGCGAGATCAGCAAGCGTCAGTCTGAGCTGGGTTCTCAATTCTCAAACAATGTGCTTGATGCAACCATGGGTTGGAGCAAGCAAGTTACAGACGTGGCTGAACTGGCTGGTATGCCTGAGTCGGCATTGGCAGCAGCACAAGCCTCGGCACAAGCTAAAGAGCAGGAAGGTTATCTACTGACTCTGGACATCCCTTCATATCTACCAGTGATGACGTACTGTGATAACCAAGAACTGCGTAAAGAACTGTACGAAGCCTACGTAACTCGCGCTTCAGATCGCGGTCCAAATGCGGGCAAGTGGGACAACACTGAGATCATCACTGAACAACTTAAGCTGCGTCACGAGATCGCACGCATGCTTGGCTTTAGCACTTACAGCGAAAAATCTCTGTCGACTAAGATGGCAGAAACGCCAGACCAAGTACTTGGTTTCCTTAACGACCTAGCAGTAAAAGCCAAACCACAAGGTGAGCGCGAAGTCGAAGAGCTACGTCAGTTTGCTGAGAAAGAGTTTGGTGTCTCTGAGCTAAACCTGTGGGACATCGCTTACTACAGCGAGAAACAAAAACAGAACTTGTTCGAGATCTCTGATGAAGAGCTTCGTCCATACTTCCCTGAGTCGAACGCAGTGTCTGGTTTGTTCGAAGTACTAAACCGTGTGTTTGGTATGTCTGTGACTGAGCGTGAAGGTGTGGATACATGGCATGATTCAGTGCGCTTCTTCGACATCTTTGATGCGACAGGCACATTGCGCGGTAGCTTCTATCTAGACCTATACGCACGTGAACACAAACGTGGTGGCGCTTGGATGGATGACTGTCGCGGTCGTCGCATTACTCAATCTGGCGAGTTACAAACGCCAGTGGCTTACCTTACGTGTAACTTCAACAAGCCAGTCGGTGATAAGCCTGCGCTATTTACGCACGATGAAGTGGTAACCTTGTTCCACGAATTCGGCCACGGTATTCACCATATGTTAACGCAAGTTGATGCGAGTGCGGTTTCTGGTATCAATGGCGTGCCTTGGGACGCGGTTGAGTTGCCAAGTCAGTTCCTCGAGAACTGGTGTTGGGAAGAGGAGGCGTTGTCGTTCATCTCTGGTCATTTCGAAACTGGTGAAGCGTTACCGAAAGAGATGCTAGAGAAGATGCTAGCGGCGAAAAACTTCCAATCTGCGATGTTTATCCTGCGTCAGCTAGAGCTTGGCCTGTTCGATTTCACGCTACACACTGAATACGATCCAGAAGTCGGTGCTCGCGTACTAGAAACACTAGCGGATGTTAAGTCTAAGGTATCGGTACTGCCAAGTCTTGATTGGAACCGCTTCTCGCACAGCTTTGGTCACATCTTTGCTGGTGGCTACAGTGCAGGCTATTACAGCTACCTGTGGGCTGAAGTATTGTCTGCAGATGCGTTCTCTGCATTTGAAGAAGAGGGTATCTTCAACACTGAAACGGGTAATCGTTTCTTGAATAACATCCTTGAAATGGGTGGCAGCGAAGAGCCAATGGAGCTGTTCAAACGCTTCCGTGGTCGTGAGCCACAAATCGACGCGATGCTGCGTCATGCGGGTATCAGCGCTTAATATTGTGCTAGTCAGAATGTGAAAAGAGCGCCCACCAAGGCTAATGCCGATCAGTTAAAGCCAAAGTGATCGGTT
>NZ_JBFSTC010000111.1:0-15806 GCF_041466605.1 Vibrio sp. 10N.247.310.17
GTCAAATCTACACCCCAACCCCTTCCAATAGGGGCGTTTTTCATCGATAATTTAGCCTCTTAGTGAAAACAAAGACTAATTGGAAAGTGTTCCAAAAATGCCCCTGTATTTTCAATTTTTGACCACACCCTACGCCAGTATTGCCATTCAGTCGAAGGTGAACGTGATCGTGCTGAGTCGTCTTTTGGGGCATGCTGAAGCGGAAACGACGCTAAAGTATGCGCATTTGGGACGTGAGGACGTGTGTCAGGCGGCCTCTCATGTGTCGGGTGTACTCGTTAAGGGGATGCGCTCATGAAGTCACTGTTATTCACTTCTAAAGTGATTCAATCTCTTCATTCAAAAACTCGAACGTATACGGTGTGGGATACCAAAATTCCCGCGTTAGGGGTTAGAGTCTATGCCGATGATCGCCGTTTCTATGTGACTTATCTACCCATTCCCAATAAGACGTTAGCGGCCGTGGGACAATTCACCCTAAAACAAGCCAGACAACACGTGCAAGCTTTACAGTCTTCTTTTTTAGAAAAAGAGACGAAACCGATACGGTTAATTCGCTTTGATGCTTTGGTGAAAGAAGAATGGACGGATAAGGTCTGCAAGGGATGGAAACTGAGTACACAAGGGACAGCGTCGAGCGCCTTAAGAAGGCATTTGTTGCCCGAGTTTGGACGTTTTCCTGTCAGCCGTATTGATTCGTTTCATGTGCATCGTTGGTTTGATGAACTCAGCCAGAATTACGCAGGGGCTGCCAACCGTAATCTTGATGTGCTTCGTTCTATCTTCAAATATGCGGTGAAGCAAGGTTATTGCATGGAAAACCCTTGTGAGGGTCTCAAGCAAAGTCGCAAAAAAAAAGCTCAATCGTTTTTTGAGTTTGGATGAGTTAGCGCGATTGGATAAGGCATTAACTGTGGTCAGCCAGCAAGGTAATCTGGAAGCGTGCTGTTGTCAGGTGCTAAAACTGGTGCTGTTAACGGGGTGTCGAATTTCAGAGGTAACAGGCCTACAATGGTCTTTTGTTAAAGGCAGGGAGTGGCACTTGCCGGACAGCAAAACGGGTGCGAAGGTGGTGTATGTGGGCAAGGAAGCGCAGAAACTCCTTTCAGACATACCAAAGCAAGCATGGACACAGCGTAGCGAATCACACGATGATGTGTTTATGCCTTTGCGTCGTTTTGTGAGTCGGTCGACTAAGGTTAGTATGGTCTGGCAACAGGTGCGAGCCTTAGCCCATATCGAGGATGTTCGCATTCACGATTTGCGTCATACCTTTGCCAGTTATGCGGTGTTAGAGGGGTTCCCTATTCCGATGGTGTCGAAACTGTTGGGTCACACGCGTATTTCATCCACGCTTCGTTATGCTCACGTGGATGATGTGCAAGTATCGCAATCTGCTGAGGCGATAGGGGAAGTTATTAGTGGAATATTATCAGGCCAGCTTGTGAATAACCCTAAAACTCGAAAAGTGAGAGCCTCCAAACCTAAGCCGACGAAATCTCCCCCTAAACGCAGAGGAAGACCTATCAAAGTAATACCGGAACTGACCGAGAAGGAGGTTGAACGGTTTAGATATGAAGTGGATTTTTGGGAATGGTGATTAAAATATCTGTCGGAATAACATAAGTACATCAAATTTTAAGATTAGGTTTTTTGGTGAAGTTTGTGTTTTGGGGAGTCACACTTGGAGTTCTGTGAATAAGTGTACGCGAGAACTAACGCTTTTCTCTAAATATTAATTATTAATTATTAATTATTAATTATTAATTTTAGGCCATTCGATAAAGACTGATAGGTTCGACGCTCTTTGTTTAACATCATAGGGTAGGCAGCTAATCAATGGACAAGAGTAAAGGATTGACGAGAGAGCAAATAAGGTCTTTTCGCCGAGATGGTTATTTAGGACCATTACCGAGGTTCGCAAATGTCGAATTAATTCAAGATGTTTTAACGGAAGTTAGGGAGATAGCTCAAAGCCCAGAGCCGCATCCCCTGTATGGTCGTTATTCTGTCAGGGATTGGCATTTAGTATCGACGAAAATTAAAGAGTTGCTCACAGATTCAGCTTTGATCCCAAAGCTACAGTCTCTGATTGGAGACGATTTAGCTCTTTGGCGCTCAAAAATTTTTCACAAGAAATCTGGAGAAAACGGTACAGGTTGGCACCAAGAGTGGGGAGATTTCGATGGTGAAGAAATTGGCAATAATAAGCCTAGTTTAAGGCCTAAACATGAAAGGCGGGATCGTTGGTGGAATTTAACTGTTTGGGTCGCCCTTACTGATGTTGAGCTTGATTGCGCTCCGTTGCGTTTCATTCGTGGTTCACATAAAAAACAATATCCTAAAACCATGGTTCCAATGACAGAATCTGAGTTTTGGCATGATCCATTTATTGACTGTAAAACAATCGAAGATGTTGTCGAAAGGGCGAACAATTACACACTAGTATTGGACGTTGATACCAGTGGGCTTTTTGAAAATTATCAAATTAGTGGGAAATCATTCGAGGATGTTAAAGCCTATGTTCGAGCTGAACTTGCAAAATTACCTGCAAAAAGAACATTGGGTGTAGACGAGAGCCAAGAAGATATAGTGACGATCCCTATGAAAAAAGGGGAATTTGTTATTTTCACGGAAAGAACCATGCATGGTTCTCTTCCTAATACATCTTATAATGACCGGTTTGGCATTAATTTTAGAGTAACGGCAACGGATACGGAAATTTATCCATTTCGACACTTGGGCGACTTTATTGATGGCTCAAACATAGATATCACAAGACATTCGAGCTTACTGCTCTGTGGTAAGGATCTGTCTAACACACGTAACAGTTATACGTGAGAAGGGAGGTTAGAAAGTGATTATCAGCAAACAAATGCATGACATGAATATTCTGAATGATGCTTCTGCCTTACTTGGGTGTTCGACTTCTAAAGAGCTCTATCAAAAATTAAGAGCTTTAATAGAGCGACACGAGACTGTGAGAGTGAAGACAGGAATAAACCTTTTGGCAGCAGAAGGCCCTATGAGTTTACAAGCTCGGGGACTACTAAGTTGTGACTTGGGGTCTAGAGCCTCAGGCGGTTCTATTGGGCGAAATAACCGCTTTTTTACGGGGCTTGATCAAGCTGATGAAATAGAAGCACTTTGCATAGTATTACTTAAGGAATTATTTGAATGCAATCATGCAGACCCTAGGCTTTTAGGAGGGCTTCATGCTAATACGGTTGTCTATGCAGTTCTCAAAAACCATTTCAACGTATCAGATATGTCCACCCTCAATACATTTTATGGTGGTAACTCAAGTAACCATAGTTTAGGCCCCCCGGGGATCTTGAACTATTCCATTTCAGATCTTCCTGTGGATCCGAATACCCTCGAAATTGACTTAAACGCCTTTGAATACATGGCTAAGTTTAGACACCCGAAATTAGTGAGTTTAGGGGCAGGTCTCAACCTTTTTCCCTTTCCTGTAAAAGAGATAAAAGACATTATTTCTCGTTGGGGAGGGATGTTACTTTTTGATGGCTCACATCAAGCAGGGTTGATTGCTGGTGGAGTTTATCCAAACCCTCTGTCTTTGGGAGCTGATATCTACACTGCATCGACAGGAAAGACGTTTAGTGGTCCTCAGGGAGGAGTAATTTGTTGGAATTCGGAAAAGTTTTCTTCTCCGATTAGCACGACTATATTCCCAAAGCTAACTGGTTCACATCAACTTAATCGAATTGCTGCCCTGACGGTCTCATGCTTAGAATTAAAGGAATATGGCCTTGAATATATGGCTCAAGGGATACTTAATGCTAGGCAACTTGCTAGTAATTTACAGGCGCACGGGTTGGAGGTGCTCTGTTCTGATGAAGGCTTTACTGAAACTCATCAAGTTGTTGTGAAATGGACTCGAGAAGAAGGTGCGCGTTTAGCATGCTACCGTCTAGCTGATGTTGGGGTTTTTGCTAATGCAGTCCCACTTCCTGAAGATAGAGAGTTGTTATCTGGGATACGTTTTGGTGCAACAGAAATTACTCGATTAGGGGTTACACAAAGTCAAATAGTTGTTTTAGCTGAGGTAATCGCAGGCGTTCTACAAGGTAATTACAATTTGAAGGAGGCGCGTAATGTAGTAAGTGAGTTAGCCTCAACATTTTCTGGCTTTAAATATAGCTTGGAGGGTGGACAATGATTTCAATTACAGAACTGTTTACTTACTTATTTGTTACGTTGCTATATGCGTTTATGCCCGGTCCTGCAATGCTTTACAGTATTGCTCAAGCTGTGTCAGGAGGGAAGAAAGTAGGAATTATGGCAGCTTTTGGCCTTCATATAGGAGGTTATTTTCATGTAATTTTAGCTGTATTAGGTTTGTCTTCTGTGCTTTTAGCTAATCCTTCTCTCTATTCTGCCATTCAAAAGCTAGGAGCTCTCTATCTTGTTTGGTTGGGTTTCCAACGTATCTATCTATCAAAAAAATTACGTATTACTTCTTGTGAAAGCAATCTTACCTCTCCTAAAAGAACGTTTATTGATAGTGTCATTGTAGATATTCTGAACCCTAAAGCCGCAATTTTCTATCTTGCTTTTCTCCCACAGTTTGTGAATGAAGCAGGAAGTGTTGCTGTTTGGCTCCAACTGCTTATTTTGGGAGTTGTTACGAATTTATTGTTTAGTAGTGCTGATCTGTTAAGTGTTTTGATGGCGAGTCATCTACAGAAAAAGTTTCAAGCAAGAAGTAACTGGGTTGATTTTTTCTCAAGGTGGTCTGGTAGTATTTTTATACTGTTAGGTGTTATGGCCTTGGTAAACTCCTCGTACAATTAGGGGAAGGGACACACTTCTCGGATTTTTAATTCAAGTTGATTTACGATGTAATGACTTAGGTTAGACGGTAGTGTTACTCGTTACTTAATTCGGAGTTAGCTGCCACTCATGTTGTGAGGAGGAGTGATAAATGGAATATCCACTTATAGGAGCATGTCAGTGCGGGCAAGTGACCTATGACTTGTATGAAAAACCACTAATGGTCTTTGCTTGTCACTGTACAGAGTGCCAAAAACTGTCTACCAGCCCATTTAGCATTACAGCAGTTGTCGATGCCGAGAAAATAGAGTTTTCTGGTCAACTGAAAACTTGGGAACGTTTAGCTGATAGTGGCAATCGTAATTGCGCGATGTTCTGTCCAAATTGTGGAAACAGAATTTACCATTTCAATCCAGATGCACCGCAAACGGTTAAATTAAAGTTAAAACCAACTGATATGTCGGCAGCTGATATTTTCGAACCTCAAGCACATGTTTGGGTTAGTGAAAAACTAGATTGGTACCAAATACCAACTAATGTAAAGGTTTTCCCTGAGCAGCCGGGGTAGCGGTGAGCAAGTGTTTAAGATATTAAAATACTTGTTCTAATCTATTGAGGTTTAGGGAGTTTCATTGCATTAACTTACTTTTGGCCAGAACTTTCATAGGTTGAATCTTTATCTGTGGCACTTTCTAACTCGAAAGTGCCCCATTATTGGCTAGACCTTTTACTCATTCACACCCTGTTCATGGGTTTTTACCATATTAAAACTTATCCACTCTTCTCATACTGTTAATCCCCGTGATGTTTCACGGGGGTAGATTCCACCTTTCTTTCAGCGTTAGCTACCTTAAGTTCTTTTTCAATCAGTTTGTAGGTGTTTGAGGGGTATAAAAAAAGCCTCGCGCTTGGCGAGGCTTTGGTTATCTAAATGTTCTGGATGCATCTCGATAAAAGTTTTCATGACTGCCCAACGCCATTAAGGTCAGGACTAACGTCCCGTATTCATCGTAGTTGTACCCAAGCAAGGTGAGCTGCTTGTTCATCTTAAACTTGTGCACCCTAAGAAAAGACAAATCGCCTTTCTTCATCACGCCAATAAAAGGGTTTTCTATAACCTCTTTCACTGTTTTATCTAGATCTTGTTTTTGGTTTTTGTGTAGCTTTTTTACTGTCTTGGCAAATGTCGTAGTTTGCTCAATCTTTGTTACTTTCGCTAAATTCATAAGAGGTCGTATTCCCGTGCTCTAATTCGGCTTTAGCGATGATTGCCTGCAGTACGAACTCGTAGGTTAAGTCAGGGTTATCCTCCATGATCTTGCCTATTTTCGCCCAATGCTCAATTTGCTTGGGGGTCGTTCGATTTAAAGCTGTTCCAATGGTTGCAGCTCTATCTACTAGGCTCTCATCAAGTCTAACGCTTGTAGTAGCCATATGTATTACCTTGGTCATTTGTTTGTTGATGTCAATTGTAGCGCATTGCATCATATGTGGCAACTTGCAACAAAAGCCCTGCTAGTGGGCTTTTTCACTTCTCATAAGTGACAATGAACTTAACCTCTAAGGTCGTGCTCTTCTGATGGCTCCTCCATACCGGAGATAATGCATCATTTACTAAATTAGAAAAAGCTTCTGTCCAAAGGTGTGCCATGAAACTCGAAAATGCCCCATTAGAAGTTACGACCGATTGATTACTCATTTCAGAAACCTGTGATTTGGCTTACTTTTCCTTATGCAAACCACATCTACTGTATTGATATAAGTGTAACGGACCTAGGTATATTAATGTAACGCCAGTCTCTATAGCGGCAACTTGGTCGGCTCAAGGGTGGTATGGGACTCGTTGCACTTGGCGTTAATCTCTTATATTTTAGTAACTTAAAATTTATGATCAAGGAGTAGACAATGAAGTTGAAAATAAGGGAAGCTTTACCAATATGTGCCATCATGTTGCTAACGGCATGTGGTGGTGACTCTGATAGTGCCGATGATGTAAATGCAGCAACACCAATCAATTCACCTACAGATGCTTTAAGTCAGTTAGTTTCGTCAGGAACGTACCCAGACTTAGACACTAGTGATTCGCTTACAGGTTCAGTCACCAATAACGAAGCCATTCGAGACGATATATTGGCATATATTGAAGCGGCTAACTTATCAGCAAGTCAAAAGACACAAGTTAAGAGTATTGCCAGAACTATCCAAGAAGCTGTCCTTGTTGATCATTCTGATATCGATGCAGTCCTCCAAGTTGATGAAGAGTCTACTGTAGCTATCGGTTGCTTGAGTTTAGCTTTTGATAACCCTGCCGATGCACATCAAATTCTAAAAGCGATAGAACATTACACAGCAAACACTCGTGAGCGCGCAGCGGCATATTCAGCGTTCAATGAAGCTCTTGATGGCACTGTGACGCGCCTACCATCTAATATCGATTGCGTGGAATGATGTATGAAAAAAATTATTATAACCGCTTTAGCTGCGTCAATCTCTTTCAATGTAAGTTCTGCAACAGTTTGTGAAGTACCAGGGTATGTCGTTGGCTTTTTTAATGGAGTGTGGAATACAAAAAATGAAGCGAAATTAGCGACATTTGAATTCCAAAAGCAAATTGGAAATGAGTACAATTCAGAGCCTGTAGCATACGAGACTTTTTATAACGTAACTGGTTCATCGGTTAGTGCATCAGCGTTTCAAGATATAGCAGAAGTATTTATTCAGCGAGCGGAAGAAATAGACCCCGATCTCGGCGGTAGATTTGATATCTTTTGGTCAGCAATTACTGGTGGTGGAGCTGATGGTTTCTTAGATAAAGTCTACAATATTGTCAGCGCCCCTAGTGACTTGGTGTTGGGGCTACTTACTGAGCTTTACGACTGGGCATCATCCCAAACAGTTGCACTTGTTAGTCATTTGTTTTCTTCACCGCCAACAGCAAGCGATTACGCTCGTCATAACACGAGGATTCAGACGTTAGGCACACAGGGCGCAAAAATGCTGTTTATCGCCCACTCCCAAGGTAATCTTTTTGCTAATAATGCCTACAACGCAGCATTGGAATTGGATAACCTAGATGAATCTAATCTTGGGGTAGTCCACATTGCACCAGCTTCACCACAACTGAATGGACCTTATACACTAGCCGATCTCGATTTGGTGATAAATGGTTTAAGAGCTGTAGGGACAGTGCCCGATACAAATGTCTCGATACCAGTCAGCCATTTAGAGGTTGATCCATCTGGTCACACTCTCATACAAACCTATTTAAATACTTCTTTACAACCAGCTGGAATGATAAGAAACGATCTCCAATCGGAGCTGGCGTCATTACAAACTCCTGAAGCAATCGCTTCTACAGGGTCGTTCACAGCAACACTCAGTTGGAATGGTCTAGGTGATGTTGATTTGCATACGTTTGAACCCAATGGGATGCAGGTGTACTACCAAAATAGGGTAGGTAACGTTGGTGAGTTAGATGTTGATAACACCAGCGGCTATGGGCCAGAGCATTACTTCGCCACTTGTGACAGAGACAGCCTCGAACTCGGGGTATATAGTATCGGTGTGAATAACTACGCTCGTGCAGAAGGTCGAATTGCAACTGTTCAAATATCGACAGGTAGTATTTCGGATGTTCTAACTAAGTCAGTTACACTTGGGGAAGCTCAAGGTTCATCAGAGAATGCCAACCCATTACACATGATGAATGTTGTGGTTTCTGAAAACGACAGTGGTGGCATTGAAATAGGGGCTTTCTAGTAACCTTAAAGGGCCGTTTACCTATAGTAATATAATCTGATAGCCCTACTAAAACATCATTTGATGTTTTAGTAGGGCATTGCGTTTGGTCTACCAATTTCCGATACATTGTATGATTCGGAGTAGTAAATTTTGTCCGAACGACTTAGTCGCCAATCTGAACGTAACTCGGAAATGTCCAGAGGCTTCATAGACCTGAAGTTTTACTCGTCGTCGCGACTCAAGGCGAGTTCCAATGATATATTTTGTAACTGCAAGCAATTAGCTTTGTCGATAAGAGCTGATAACAAAGAGAGCCAAAGCTGACTAAATTGATTAACCAATAACTTTCAATGTTTTTGGTTATAGTATGTGTAATACAAATCCCAATAATACTTGAGTTATTTCAAATGAAACAAGAAGTACATAGGTTTGAGCTATCAATAAATAGCACTATCTCTGAAGTCTATGGCCACTTTACTAAGGCAAATAGTGACCAAAGCCTCGATAGAATGTTTGAAGGTCTTCAAAAAAAACTCAGGAAAATTACCTGCTCAGTGAGAGAGAGGGAGTGTACTCTCATTAATGTGTACATTGCATACGGCAGAAGACAAGAGGACTTTGATGGTAGAGGGAAGACTTGTAATTCTTTTCCTACAAGGAGAATCGAAAGTATAATGAACACCCATTCTAACCTTTCGCCAGAAGACCTGCTAGGTGAGGCTTTACGATCTTTAGAGCACTGAGCTGGAACTTTAACGTTTTCTAGATTAGCGCATGATAGCTGAAAATATGAGCAAAAAAATTAAGAGTAATTACACCATGACAATGCGATAGAGTCAGACCATGCTCTAATCAAAAAGCTCATCGAAGCGATTCAAGGTCTTTAAAGGTTACGGATATTGAACAAGAGTCAATTTGATTTTTGGTTAAGCCGTGACCGGGCAGAGGTGAGAGTGCACGAGGGATCAGCGTTTTTGAATGAACTCTTCAATACATTTACAGTTTAAGTATAAAATGAGGCGGCCAAATAGCCGTCCCAGACACACCATCTGACTTGTTTATTCACTCATTCCTTTAAGCCAAAAATTAATTCAATTTCATCATCAAGTCTTCTGCCCGTTGGTATAAAACCAAGTTTTTGATAAATAGAGAGCGCATTGCCTTTTTCTTTATCCATCGTGGTCAGGGAGACGCCTTTTAAACCGATAATGGAAGCGTATTTCTTACTGAAGTTAATCGCTTGACTCCCCAATCCCTTTCCTTGGAAACGATGGTCAATCATGACGCGCCATACATATAAATGCTCCTTTTGAAAGTGTTCATCGTGTGTGTCCAGTATTCTAGGGTCAATCAGAGAGATCAGGCCCGCAGGTTTATCGTTTAAGTAAATACCATAGTTGATACTATCGTCGTTAAAACTGGCTTCTGCAAGCCACTCTGCGTTGTTAGCAATGAGTTGTTTTTGAGACTCTTCCACTGAGAGAGCAATAATGTCATCGATAATGGTATTGTTTATTTTTAAAAAGCTAATTTTATTCATGCTTATTTACCTTGGGTAGGTATTTCATTAAAAGTAACTGGCCAATGTAAGGATCTTGATAAGCTAATCTTGAGTTATCAAAATGGTAATGCCGCTTTTGTTCCTGTCATTTAACATAGGCTCTTCAACTATCTTATAGATCTCTTTATCTGGCGCATGCTAGAACTCGCCAATCGTTTTTCATTAAGGTATATAGTCACAGTAGAGTATGCTTTCTCAAACAATGAGGATGGAAGTTCTTGTTTCCTATTTTGTCTGCACCCATGACAGAAATATGAGTTCCAAGCGTTGCCCACGATGATTAAAAAAAAGGGTCCGTACAGTATTTTTGCAACAGTCCCGTTACAAGAACCAAAACAAAATCCCTGCTAGAGTGCTTACTAGTGTAATGAAAGAGAGCTTTAACGTGTTCTAAGCCAGTTACATGTTGTATGTCACTTATCAACTAAAATGGTGGCTCTTCTCTTACCGCCTTTGCACTCAACAGTGACGTTCACTCCATTGACGAGTGCTTTCTCATTATTCGCTCTGGCTCTCACATCGAGTTCAAATTTGGACAACGAGTTCGGTAAGCGCAAAAGAAAGAGTGCTGGTTACCCTTTTGCTTTGGTACAGGCCAAATCTTGATGTTATCGAAGATGGCCAATCGCAGTGCTAAAATAGACAAAACTCTGGAATATTGCAGCTAATGTTATCGAAAGCTATTCTGCACTATTTTTGTAGTTTGCGTAATTGGTGTAGCCAAACTCAACACCAATGATACGAACCGCCATATAAGTTTTAGCCCAGACCATTTGACGTATTATTCCGGAATCTTTTGTCTCTTACAGTATGACTTTGTAAGTAAAATCATTACATAATGAAAGCGTATTCACTAGGTTGCTAGTTCAAACCTTGATGCTTTGGTTTTTCTAATAGCGATAAGATGTCGCTCCTAATGAATTGATAGCAGAGTAGTTTCTTACGTCTAAAGCGGGACTTGATTGGATGAACCAACGATAAATATAGGACGATTCACAATAATGCCGTGCTTGGCCGACATATCACTCAGATTGACATTACTCATGGGCGTTGATTAAGCGACTTTCCATACTTGTTAGAAGAATATTTATTACTTCTAAATCGTAGTCAATACAATGTTTCTAAAAATGACGTACTCTCTTACCTTTATCGTTTGGGTATAAAGAGAGTCGATTTAAAAGTGGGCAGTAAAACGTTGAATATTTTATAAAACTTTGACCAGAACGTTATATAAGGGCTTCAAGGAAGGTAATAACCTTAGTCTTTCGGTCTTTTTTATGACGTTGTCACAATGAAAGTTGGGTGAGGCGATAATTCCCCTCACTCAATTAGTACCTGAATATGATAACAATAAGGCCGATGGGTAGGAAAAGTCTAAAAGTTTCGTACAACGTCATACCATCCGGATGAAGGTGGACGTTAAGTGGGAAGGTGATGAAAGGGTTCCACATGACTCCGCGTTTAATCGAAGAAGGGACCTGTCGTATGACAAAAGAAAGTGCCCGCGCCGTTTTTTTTTCTTATCCTTATTTTTTATTGATTTAACTATTTATCTCCCCACGCGCAGTCCTTTATTGATGGCCATTTACTTGCTCGGCTAATGAGAAAGTTGTGCTAGTTCGTCTTTATTCAATCCTGTGACATCCATAATGGCTTCCTGATCTAGACCATTAAGCATCATCTTGTGCGCCATCTCCTTGAGGGCTTCTTGGCGACCTTCTTGGCGTCCTTCTTGGCGACCTTCTTGGCGTCCTTCTTGGCGTCCTTCTTGGCGACCTTCTTGACGTCCTTCTTGGCGGCCACGTTGCTCGCCTTGTTGGCGCAATTGTTCTGCAATAGTCATAAGTGTTTTCTCGTGTTTCGGTACTGATGAGGCCAGTGACGTAATTAACGCCTCTAGGTTGATTTCTGTTCACGCATTCATTTTAAGATTGGCCAATGGGAGAGATATTTAAAGTGAGCTGACTGCCCTATAGAAACTAACCTAAACAAGGGCTCTGTTAGTTTCTATATGAATTCTGGGCCTCTTAATTGAGGGGGGT
This sequence comes from Vibrio sp. 10N.247.310.17, assembly GCF_041466605.1. Classification (NCBI taxonomy): domain Bacteria; kingdom Pseudomonadati; phylum Pseudomonadota; class Gammaproteobacteria; order Vibrionales; family Vibrionaceae; genus Vibrio; species Vibrio sp. 10N.247.310.17. The sequence goes on from NZ_JBFSTC010000111.1 coordinate 12,142, forward strand.
GTAGTGAGGGTTTTGAAAGAAGCGACTATTTCGCGATCAAGAAATCCTCAATTGATTTTCCAGCATCAAGCTGTTCTTGAATTATGGAAGGGGTGCGACCTTGACCGGTCCAGGTTTTTTCTATGCCGTTCCCGTCTGTGTAACTATATTTAGCAAGGCGAGGCTTACGTTTACCTTTTATTTTATTCTTTGATTGACCTGCTAGAGCTTCTATAAGAGCTTCAATATTAACACCATCGACCTTGATTTGCTTTGCGATTTCAGCGACTTTGGATTCTTGTTCAGCACGAGCTTCGCGCTCTACTTCTTCGCTCTCTTGGCGTTCAAGAAAGACGGTCGTTAACTTATTCAGTGCTTCTTCAAGTTCCTCAAGTGTTAATTCACGAGAGAACGCACGAAGCGAGCGGATATTAAGTAAAGTTTTTATCATTTCGGTCATGTTGAGTCCATTTACATTTAAATTGAGATAATATTACAAATCAATAAGATACACAAAAATTGTCGAAACACGTTTTCTCCAAAAATAGCGTTGTGAATATTCCCTCTTAGGCATATTTTTCTAAATATCAATGAGTTATTGCCTATCTTCATCCGAGAATGATGCTTTTTTAGGGTAAATAGTTCGAGCGTCGCTAAAGCTTATGGATTTAAAGTGGCTGTACTGAATATCTTTGATTAATTTAGTGTTCAAACTTTCATGAGTAAACGCACAGTAAATATGCAAGTTATTGATGGCTATAGAGGATAGAGCACTCTCAAGTTGAGTTTCAGTAACCATGTAGATCAAAGGGGGTATTTCGGAACATCTCATATAACCATCAACCTCGTCATAGCATGTTGATTATTGCATGTGTCTGCATAAAGAAAAGTATGAATAGTCCTAAACTCTTATTGTGTCTCTGCATTGAAAACTGGCGTCCGTAAGGTTTGGGTGAAATTTTCACCTACCACTAGGATGGAAGGCTCCGTGTCACAAGGTGAGTATCGCAGTATATTATACTAGACCTAAATCCGGATTTAGGTGGAAAAATGAAGAAGAGAATTGGACCCTATGCGCAAACCTAGCCTAGCTAATGCCAATTTTAAAAGGTTCATGCGTAAGCCAGAGTTGCGTATTGAAAAGCTCTCTCTTTATGACCTATTTGGTCAGACTGGCTTTGGGTGCGTTGTCATATGGGAAAGCTTTCAGTCAAGGTTGAAGATGGGTATTTAGTCGGACATTGTCTACCCAAGGTAAAACCGAGAAATAGAAAGGCACTATTCAATCGTATAATCGTTATCACTCTCGGTGCAATAAAAGGTGAATGACTTCATCTTTCTCTTCAGAGTCAACTTCAACGCGATAAAAGCCTTTGGCTTTTAGCGCTTCAATTAACGCTTCCAACCGATGGGTTTTCACCGTCATAGCCAGGGGTTTTATCTGGTTATTGTCTTCATCAAACCCTTGCTCTATGCTTTTTTCTTTCATGTAAAGAGTATCTCGTTCCATTTCTTTTGTGGGGTCTTCCAACATAGTTGGAAACTGATGCTGCTCAAATAATTCCGTTAACATGATATAGAGTTCATCAGCCTGTGAGAACTTGGCTTGATACCCGAGATTCAGTTGATTTACCTCCCACATTTTTTGTTCGAGGTTGCCTGTTACACTTCGGCCAATACTGAGCATGGTTTTGAGTTCATTTTTACATGTCGAGAACTGAGGCCGTTTTACTTTTGGTTTGATGAATTTTACCAACAGTTCATTTCTTATTTTCGTTGTCCAATATCCACCTTGTTGACTCATGGTTAAATACAGTGCGAGAAGCGCATTCGTCACGATCTCATCAAGGGCTTGATAGTGCTTAAGGTTTCGACTCATGAATTTATTCTTTCTCTTTAATTGAAGCTTCCTAGCTGTTTTTCACGATTTTAAATTGAGTGCGTAATCAGCGTGTATTAAGGCTTAAATAATAAGGCGCATTCAAAAATTAACGGGAAACGCGAACATATACCTGCTCAAACTTTAATGGCACCGCTCGTCGCAATCCCGTAGCTGGCGAAGCCAGTCGAAGGGTGAGCAAGCGGTATTTCGAACCTCTTAAACCACCATGATTAAGCCTCTTTTCTAGACACAGAATCAATAGAAGGTAAGAGATCCTAAATATTTTTTTAATTGATTGATACTGTTAACTTTTCTTATTCTTTTTTCAAGCGAGACTATCGAATCATCAATCATTTTAAGATACTTTTCCATTTTGGCTTGCGTCTTCTTCTTGCTTGGTGCTGAGAATTGTCTCCAGACTTGAGACTTAACTCCTTGTTGGCTAAAGATGTCACGGTGGGCCCGATTTAAATCCAGGAGCTTCATTTCGAGCAAATGCTCCATTCTCACTAAAGTTGTTTCATCAAGAAGGTGCTCAGAATCGGGGACATATTCTGTCAGCATTCGGACTAAGGTCATCACATCATTCTCTCGTTTGGCCACCGCCAGTTTCTGCATTAAACGATGTTTCTCTTCTTTCTTTAACGGGTCAGACTCTTTATCTGGATGGATAACACTCGCAATGCGTTTGTACATTTTGTTGAGTTGAGTACCTCGGAACATTTCTTTGATGTTAAGCGCGTCGTCGTCTTCACTCTCAAAATAATCGAATTCAAAATCGTCCCAATCGTCCTCATTTTGGGCTCGTGGTGAAAATGAGTCGTTATTATGTTTAACAAAAGAGGCCCATAAGGCACTGATAAAAGCTTCAATGGCGAATGGATCACCAGAAGCCAGAATTTCACGGATTTTTTTGTGGGGTAAATCAATATCAGCGCCGAACATCTCCTTCATGCCGTTTTCAAATTCTCGACAAGCTGCATTGAGCGCTTGCTGTTTCTCTTTCTGAAATACTTTATTATGATAGGTTTCATACTCTTCGCATAACGCCTCGACTTTGTCTCTATCATTGATAAAAGGGCGATCAAGCAAGTCAATTAACTCCTGTTCAATCGCTTGCATCAAGCGATTGCGGATATTGGTTTTGAGTTTTTTTGAGGTCAAAAATGACATCAAGTGCTTAACCCAGGCACAGTGAAGATGGTCGAGCTTTTTATCATAGGGAGTCAGTTTATCTTTGTATTCAGAAAAAAGCTGATTGACCTTGATCTCGGCCTTTTGATTACGCCGTTCATTTTTTTCAATCTTCCTCCAGAGCTCAGATAAATAATCCGACTGAGAATGTGGAACGTTGTTTGAGTGAAAAATAGGAAGTGTCATATCCGTCCTTTTCTCTTCTAGTAACCCATGTGTTTTTCTAGGCTAACAGCGTAAGAAGAGAAACACCTCGAAGTAATACTAATTTATGCTCCCTGAGTTTGAATTACCCTCTGACGCTGATAAATCGAAACGCTAATCTTAGTATTCAAGGGGCCATTCATTTTGTAAAGCAGCAAGCTTAAGCGGCTGAATAAGAACCGTGACCATTTAATGAAATTAAGAAGAAAGCCTCTCACAGCGCCATACTGCTCTTTTTAGGCTGCAATATTGACAGCACTAAAACCCCTCGCCCTGCTAAGCCATACCATCCGGATGAAGGTGGACGTTAAGTAAGGAGATGATGAAAGGGAGCCACCTGACTCAGCGTTTAATCGAAGAAGGTCCCTGTCGTATGACAAAAGAAGGTTGCCGCGCCGTTTTTTTT
>NZ_JBFSTC010000112.1:0-15318 GCF_041466605.1 Vibrio sp. 10N.247.310.17
AGAGAAGCTGCTTAATAAGCAAGCAAATGATGACAACTACCTTGAAAAACACCGCCTTCTGAATTATATGGTTCACACCCGCTTAAACACTTGCGGAACAAGGCACTGGCTCTGTTCAGCCCGAGTGACTAACCCCCTCGGCAAACAAGTGTTTCCAAATCTATAAAATAAAATTGCATTTTCATATTGTATTTTCGCAACAAAAACACAATAATAATGATTCTTATTTAGAATTGATAAAGTAAACGATAATACTTCGTACTTTAACTATAGAAGTAGTAACCGCTTAGGTGGCGTGAATGCGAACGTATACAAGCTTGAAAGATATCGAGATGAGTATGTTTGGGGCCATAAGTAAGTGACCACTGTTAACCTCTTTTCTAATTTAGGAGGCTTCATTTATTACTAACCAGTAAAGATGAACGCTTGTTTACTTATAAAAAACAAAGTCATCGCACAAATATGAGTCTTTGTGCAGCCTTTTATTGATCAAGATTGAGAACAAAATGAAAACCGAAAAAGGAAGTTTCAAGCTTTCCACCGTTACGCTAGCGATTGTCGCAGCAAGCACAGTGTTTACAGCCCAAGCACAAGAATACACAACCGAAGAAAACATGGTGGTTGTCGCAAGCCGAACGCCTAAAGCGATCAGCGATATTCCGGGAACAGTTTGGTACATCGACGCAGATAAAATCGAACAGGAATACCGTGGCGGTAAATCATTAGGTGAAATTCTATCGGCGAGCATTCCCTCTTTAGATGTAAGCAGCGGCGCTCGTACTAACTATGGTCAGAATCTACGTGGCCGTAAGATGCTCGTTATGATCGATGGCGTATCACTGCAATCCTCTCGCCAAATCAGCCGCCACTTAGATTCAATCGACCCATTTAACATTGATCGCATCGAAGTGTTATCGGGTGCAACATCTATCTACGGTGCCGGTGCTTCTGGTGGTGTCATCAACATCATCACCAAAAAAGCACAAGGTGAAGAGTTAGAATTCGAATCTTATGTCGGTGGCTCATCGGGCTTTAATTCAGGTGAAGATTTCGATTACAAAGTCGGTCAATCTATCTCTGGCGGTAACGACAAAGTTCAAGCTCGCTCTTCTGTGGTTTACACCGAGACACAAGGTGTATTCGATGCAGATGGCGATATTGTTACTCCTGACATTTCACAAGGCTCACTGCAGTTCAACAAGACGGTAGATTTCCTGACAACTGTCGGCGTGAACCTGTCTGAGACCAAAAAGCTCAACTTCCTAGCACAATATTACGATAGCCAGCAAAACTCTCCTTACGGTCTATACATCACCGGGCGCGATTTTGTTGGCGTACGTAAAGGGTTTTACTCGGATCGCGAACACGGAACTGAGCGCATCATGCTGAGTGCCTCTTACGTCGATGATCAATTCCTTGGGCATCAGTTTATTGCTGAAGCTTCATACCGTAAAGAAGACCAAACTTACACGCCTTACTTCCAATCTTCTGGTCAACAAATTACCGATGTTATTTCATTAAAAACAGCACTGGCTAAGAGCTTCAATAAGTTCAATATTGTTTATGGTATCGATGCGTATCAAGATCAGCTTGATAGCAATCAAGCGCTTTACGATCGCACCATTGCGAACAATTCAGGCAACTTAGTCAACAAGACCTATGCACAAGTGGGTCGCTATGCAGGTGTTAAAGTCAGCTCTATCGCAGGCTTTATACAATCTGACTATGCGATCACCGATGATTGGACGGTGGAAGGTGGATTCCGCTACCAATACATCTCTAACAAGATTGATGATTTTGTCGGCTACAGCCAGCAGAAGAAAATTGCTGCTGGTAAAGGCAAAACAGCAGACGCAGTACCAGGTGGTGAAACTGATTACGGTGTTGGCTTATTTAACCTAGGTACGATCTACCACCTTAATAACGAGTCTCAAGTTTGGGCAAACTTCTCGCAAGGTTTCGACCTTGCAGACCCAGCTAAATACTACGGACAAGGCAGCTACAAGCTCGTTGGTGATCACTGGAAACTCAACGACAGCATCAACGTTAATGACTCAAAAATGTCTGGTATCAAAACCAACAGTTTCGAGTTAGGTTACCGCCTTGATACTGGCGAGCTAAGCTTGCAAACCGCGGCTTATTACTCACAATCTGACAAATCAGTGAAGTACAACAGAAAGACATTGCTGATTGAAAACATCAATGACAAAAAGCGAGTGTACGGGCTAGAGGCGATGGCTTCTTACTGGGTACATGACAACATTCAACTGGGCGCTTCTGGTCACTACGTCACCTCTGAAGTGAAAGGTAACGACGGTTGGAAAGATGTATCTGCAGGAAGTGCAAGTACTTCTAAAGCAAGTGCTTGGGCAGGTTGGTATGACACAGACCTATCTGTAAAAGTACAAAGCCAAACTATGTTTGATTACGAAGACGACAAAAACAAACTTGATGGCTACACCGTGTTTGATCTAGTGAGTACCTATCAGCTTCCTGTCGGTAGTCTAGGTTTTGGTATTCAAAACTTACTGAACAAAGACTACACCACAGTTTGGGGTCAACGAGCTCAGATCCTTTACTCGTCTCATTACGACTCAGCAGCGTATGACTACAAAGGCCGCGGCCGTACTTACACTCTGAACTACCAAGTTAAGTACTAATTAATCGGTCAACATAAGCTGAATTAGTCGCTTACTCTAAAGTGTGGGATGGCTAAAAGACAAAAAGGGTTGGCAAACATGCCAACCCTTTTCAATTGAGAGTTCATTCCGAACTCCCCTATGTTTAATTCTACTCATGCTTAAGCTGTCTTTTCTTTCAAGTTTGATTCTTGTTTATCATCAAGCGCAAAGTAGATCTTCGATACAATTACTTCAGCAATGAGAATCGTAAATACCACGGCGAAGAACGCCACTACACCATTCCAAGGGCCTGTAAAGCTCACCTTCTCGCCGAACAATAAGTTAATCGCCTCTAGCATCACGAACTTTGAACCCACCAAGATGATGTAAGTCGTGATGGCGCGATAAACCTTAGGCGCAGTACCCGGTTTACTTTTGAAGTGCTCGGCAATCTTGTGCTCTAAGCCAATAGAGAGTTTCAACAATAACTGCAGTAATAACGCCGCTATCAAAGAAATAGTGAAAGACTCAATGTTGACGAAGTCCCAGTACTCATCGAAAAAGTTAAGTACCACTAAGTCCACCAGCACAGCTAACGTGTAACCTACGAATAGACGTTGTGGTGTGTTGAACCCGTAAACTTTGTCTGATTTAGTCATTCTGTCTCTCTCTAATTTGATAAGTCGCCTTGATTTGAAATACATCTTATCGCTCGAAAAGGAGCAAAACTTACCATTTTGTGACACCACCAATAATCATTATTCAAATTAATGATTCGACAGAAATCCCCCTTCCTTCTCTTATAGCAATAGCAAAAACACACCCAATTCATCACTGTCACCAAATGGCCATTCTTCAAATGCTGCCCCCATATGATGACTCCATCAGCGACACACACTCATTTCCAAAAGGTGCAGACTAAGAAAAAGCTAATCACTAACGTGAACGTATTTAACGGTGTTGATAACAACTTAATCGAGAGCGTATCAGTCCTCATCGAGGATAACTTGATCACCCAGATTAGAGAAATTAACTTCCATTCTACGAGTTAGTTTCCGTTTTTCGAGTTAATTCCCACTCTATGAATCAATTTACATTCACGTATTACCCACCCAAATAACAACCACACAAGAAACAAAATGGAATATCAACCTGTAAAAATTAAAAATAAACAATCTCTAATTACTTCGTAAAAAACACAGAGTAAAGGGAATTATTTCAGCATGGAAAACTCTAACTAAATGTTAAGTGATAGTTTATCTGAAGGTGCTATTTTAATATAACCTTGTCAACCCCACGCCCTTAAATTGCACATAAGACAATTTATAAAAGTAAATACTATTAATAATTTTTTGTAATCAGGAATTAACAATGAGACTGTTGTTGTACTCGACATGTGGTGTTCTGAGTTTTCTAGGCATATTTGGACTAGCTGCGTTGTATATTGTTTATTAATTTGTAATCTACTTTTACAATTAATATTTAAATGATAGAAAGCCCTAATCAATAGGGCTTTTTATCCATCAAAGATAATAATTAAGTTATCGTAAATTTATTCTATTTACTTTTCTCTTCTAGCTTAGCCTTTACTATTGGATATAGTTTTTCGTATGGCAAGTAGCCGGGGAGCAATGTTCCATCAATTAGCATCGCTGGTGTACCCCGAACACCCAGCCTCGTAAATAAGTTATAGTTTTCAGCAACTTCAATCGCTATTTCACTGTCTGAAGAAACATAATCGGTGGCTTTGTTCTTCTTCGCTACTTTCATTATCGAACGAACGTTGTGAATACCAGGCTTACTGATCAACATCTCTTCAACTGCTTTGTATTTTTCTTTGTCATTGTTCCAGACATTGAGTCCAAAAGTTGCTGAGTTCAATGGCGAATCTCTCTCCTTTAGAGGGATATAAATATTTATCACCTTGATGTCATTAGGGAACTCATCCGCTATTTTTCGAAGAACAGGGTCTAATTTTTTACACCACGGGCAACTAAAATCAGTCATATTTACGATCGTCAGTTTTGGATGTTCGGAACCATACCAAGGGTGATGTGGGTTGTTATAAATAAAGTCATGACTCTCAACTAACGTTTTATCAAAGCTACTTTGTTGATCTATGTAAGCAGCTAGACTGTCGTGAACTGAATCGATAATACCTTCGTTCGTTTCTAGCATTTGCATTATCTCGGCAATTTTTTCTTGTTTTGTCATTGCGAAAGTGACGGGTGAGAAAGCCAGAGTAACCAATAGTGTGATGATGCTTTTTGTAATGAATTTCATATTTTTCCCATTAATACTTAGCTAACCAAAGTCGGGCTGCGATACCTATTGGCGTAGTAATTCCTGAAGTAACACTTGTTACTTTTCCATCATTAATAACAATGAGTGTTGGCGTTAAGGAGATTCCCCAATCGCGTGCAATTTTACCTTGAGTGTCATTAATGTTGTCGTAGCTATACCCTTTAGCATTCATATAGCGTTGAACTCTTTCATCTTTACCCGAAGTCAGTGATACACCAACGACGGGATAGCTCGATGAAAACCAATCAACCACTGGCGTCACAAATTTGCAGGCGACGCACCATGTCGTCCAAAAATAAACTAATACCGGCTCTTTCTTACTCATCTCTATTACATCTATCGGTTTACCGGATAACGACATCCCAACCATTGGCGGAACGTTCTGCATTGGAACGCCTTTTGTACGCCAATAATCAACACCAAAGACCACGACCAATGCGAACAAGGTATACAGTAATGCCGATCTCAACTTCTGCTTTTTGGACTGAGGTTTTGCCTTAGCTTTTTTTCTCATCATTCGTCACCACCTTTTGCTTTCTCAATGGCTTCCATCACCGCATCACTGGTTAAGATGACAGGAAGATCAATACCTTCCGGAGCGTTAGGGCCATAAACCATGTTGAACGGAACACCGAAACGGTTGTGATCTTGTAGGTATGACGTGACACTATCACTTGGGACTGTCCAATCGCCCTCCATCGGCACTACATCACCTTCAGTCAATACGCTGTAAACAGGATCTTGTAAGAGAACCCCGATCTTGTTTGCTTTACAAGTCACGCACCAATCAGTGGTAACATCAACGAAAACTACTTTGTCGTTAGCAACATGATCATCAATGGCTACGGTCGACAAAGCTTCCCACTCAGGTTCTGGTGGCAGAATTTTGGATGTTGCCTTCTCGACAAATAACGAGGCAAAGATAACACTCAACAGCAGCAAGGCAACAGCACCCGCAGTCTTGATTCCATGCACTTGAACCAACCTGACAAGCAATAGGCAAACACTGACCGCCAGTATTGCGTATAGCCACAATTGAGGGACATGAGGTCGAAGCAAGCTAAAGAGCCAAACGCTAGTGATTAGCATCATTCCGCCGAACAGGTATTTAACACGGTTCATCCATGCTCCTGGTTTAGGCAGCGCCAAAGCTATCGATGGGAATGCAGCAACGATGATCCATGGAAGTGCCATACCAACGGCAAGTGCGGTGAAAATGCCAAACATCGTCGGGATAGTCGTGGCAAGAGCAAATGCAACGGCTGTCCCAAGAAATGGAGCAGAACATGGCGTAGCCAATAGCGTTGCGAACATGCCTTGAGTAAAGTGTCCGACGTAACTACTGTCTCCCTTGGTTGCCATCCACGTACTTGTATTCGATGAAAGACGGATCTCGAAAAGCCCTAACATGTTGGCGCTGAAAAGGGCTGTGACGATAAACATCCCACCGATAAACCAACCATTTTGGAACTGAATTCCCCAACCGATAACGCTGCCTGATATTTTTAACACAGCCAAGAAAGTGGCGATTAACCAGAAGGATGCGAGGATGCCACTCGCAGATGCAAGGAATTGGAACCTAACCTGTTTTCTTGCCATGCCTTGAGCAGAAATAACCCCACTCAGTTTCATTCCAAGTACAGGGAATACACAGGGCATGATATTGAGAATCAACCCTCCTAATAGCGCCAAAATCACCATACTTATCATAGAGCTATTGCCCACAATGCCGTTGGTAACAGTGGCTGGGTATTCTGTAATGAAGTCTTTGTCTTTGATGCTTACACGAATGTGTTGGTTGTTGAGATCGGGTGTGCCCATCCAGCTGCTTACGTCATAAGTCGCAATGGCTTGGTTACCTTCAATTTCAATGTGAGGAATACCAAATTCAGCATCTTGCATTTCATCTGAATCACCATCCACGATTATATCGGGTGCAGTCCAACCAATTTTATGTGTAGCAATAACTTGAAGTTGCGACTTGTGAGCATCCCAAATCGTAGATGTACCCTCTACAAGCGGTGAGTCTTTCGGCACTTCGCTCATTGCTTTTGCGTAGACAAGCATCGCGTCGTTATTCACGGTCATCTCACTTGGGTTAAACACCAAGTTGATGTCAAAATCCGTGAGAACACATATGGTGGTGCATGAAGACATCGTCAGCACTGCATGGAGCTCAACAGGTTTGTTCATATCATCAATATGAAGATTCATCGGAAAGATGATGTTGTGCTTGTAGCCTAGCGTATCTATGCCGAGCAAGTTGAAGCGTTGAGGAAACTTCCAAAACCATTGCAGTTGCGAAACGTTCTTAGAGTCAGCCCATTTAATTTTGGGCGCAATGCCTCCTTCGCCAGGACTTCTCCAGTAAGTTTTCCATTCATCAGAAAGGTTCACTTCCAGATAACCCGCCGCGGTTTTATCTTCTTTATTAATTTGTCCTGTCATGACAAAACGCGTTTCTACATACGGATGTAACTTGTCTTGCATCCAACCCGTTGTAACAGGAGTCATCGATTCGCTCGCACTTGCGTTCACAGTGAATGTTGAACACAGCGCAACGAATAGCCAAAGCACAACAAAGCGCAATGACATTTTGCTTTTAGGCATGTCTAATTTTTCCTTAAAAAATGAATAATATGAGTGTTAGTTAAACGCTCTTATTCTCATTCTTTAAAGACACAGACCTTGAGATGGATGCGCCTACCTTTGTGGAGGATTAGCTCAGTGAAGGGAGGGAAATACGGGACAGTACTTAGCAGCCACAATACGACGACAACGAGTATGAAGTACGTGAATATTGCTTGATCATTGACTTGGTGGTGATCAAAATTTATCAGATGTTCTGATAACTCACATTTTTGGACGGATTGGCCGTCTTGGGATTGAGATGCCCCATCAATAAAAACGCCACCATCGCTAATCTTGTTTGCCTGCACGGCAGTAGAAATAGCAGAATCACTGTTGTCATAATTTACTTTGCAGCCTTGGATAAAACTCATATTACTGGCGAGACAGAAACAGATAACCCAACCCACTAATAATAGTGCGCTACGAGTTAGCTGATGTGTGTTTCGACTTGAGATCATATCTAAACTGCAGATGTCTTGTTATGGTAAACGTAGCAATACGACTTAACTAAAATAATAAAGTTCAATTTTTTTCTTAATGTCGATAATTTTCATGAATCAAAGCGATTGAGAATCGTAAAAATCATATACCAACAATCAGGGTCGGAAAGACAATCAGTATCGAAAAGACAATCGACATCAGCCATACCGCGGTCGAGCAGCGTGAACTAAGTAAACTCGGACCAAGACAATACATGCTCAAGAACAACGTATGACCTAACTCTCTGTTTTCTTGCTAGTATTAAACTCATGCTGTTTGTTTATGTATAAAAATTATTGATTGAATGACGAAGCTTGTTGATATGGGGATGAAATTAGAATGAGGCGATTACTTACTGCAATATTTTTCAGTTCAGCATTGTTACTCAGTTCAGTGCTATCAGGGTGCAGTAATTTTAGAAATCTATCGAATGAGATAGACGCAATTGATGCCTATACCGACCAGTACCAAATCATTTTGACCGAACCAGCGTCGGGCTCAGCCGTCGTTATTCAACAGATAAAAGATATCAATAAAAGCGAAGTTGATGGCTACGACGGCATAATAGATAGCGACAGTATTCAATTGCAGCTATCTAGAAAAATACACTACCTACTTGTCTTTGATGATAAAAACCAAGATTTAACCCTACAAGCTGACGAACCATTCAGTGTCGTTAATCTGCACGATCACCAAGACAATTCTACAGTAAGAATTTCACTCGCCATTGACGAAAACAAAGCGCCCAGAGCCTTTGTTAATCACTCACTGTCCTCTTTACTGGAAGTGGAATTGGATCTTGTCGATATAGGCACCGTTGTGAGTTTAACGGATCCGCCCTTTAAGCGAGAAAACGCTAAGCTCGGCATGTGGCAGCCAGTAACATTCTTTTTTGAAGGCAATGCTGGACTCTACTTTTTGTCGGAATACGACCCAACTAAAATCCCTATCCTATTTGTACATGGTATCAATGCGACCGCTTTAGATTTTGCTCCATTAATCGAAAAAATCGATCAATCTAAATACCAAATATGGGTATTCAACTACCCTTCTGGCTTATCTCTGGTTTTAAGTTCGAAAGGCTTAAATAACCTGCTGCATACCATAGTGACGGAATACAAGATCCAACAATTACACGTGGTGGCACACAGCATGGGTGGGCTTATCGTGACAAACAGTGTTCGTCAGTGCCAAATCGGGCAGTTGTGCAATTTTGTCAGTAGCATCACCACCATATCTTCCCCGTTTGGGGGTGTGGCATCCGCCAAGCAAGGAATTGAATACTCCCCTATCGTGATGCCAGCCTGGGTAGATTTAAATCCAGACGGAAAATTTATCGCCGAGTTATTTGGTAGTAAAACTAAAAACCATACCCCGCACTTTTTAGCGTTTGGATACAATTCAGGGGAGTTATTTAATACCAACAGTAATGATGGCGTCATTGACCTATCAAGCCAGCTTTCGCGCCCAGCTCAATTAAACGCCGACCAAATTCTTGGTTACGATGAAAACCATTTAAGCATCTTAGACAACGACGACTTGTTTGAAGATCTTTCTGAGTTTTGGTTGAGAGCCGAACAGGAGTAAATACTGGGCGTATTGGATATGGGTGAATCAACCTCAAGTATTACTGATAGCAGATGCTGATTAAGGAGAGGTTAGGACGGGACTTGTTATTTGAGCTTACACGGATTTGTCCAAATCCACTTTAGTATCCCCCAGTAATGCCCACACAAAAAAAGAATTGGTATCTCTACCAATCCTTTTAGTTCCACATACAAGCGGAGTCTTAGTGCTTATACCTAAAGGTATTACTGTCATCAACAATCTCAATTTTGATAGGCACAGTGCCTTGCTTAACATTGCCGATTCTTGCAAATGCCTTGTGCGAAAGGTCGATCACTCGGCCTTTTACGTAAGGGCCTCGATCGTTAATTTTCACATCGACCGACTTGCCATTGTCTGTATTGGTCACTCTCACGATCGTCCCAAAGGGCAAGGTTTTATGAGCCGCTGTGTAGGCATTCATGTTGTATGTCTCACCACTTGCTGTGAGTTTTCCATGGAATTTATCGCCATACCAAGAAGCTTTACCCACAAGAGCATGTGACTTGGCATAGTCCTTTGTTTTAGAACTGCCGACAGCCGACGTTGAGGTGCATCCAGCTAATATCATAAGAATAAGAGCGGTAAAGATGATATGTCGTTTTTTCATGTGATTTGGGAACGCTAATCTCTGCATGTTTCTCTATTTTCGTTGTTGTTGGTTAGCAATATTGTGCTGAGTATAGTCACAACTCAATCAAGGCTACCATTCGGTATGATGGCGCAATGTTTTCATGAACAACGCTTTATTCCGTCATATTCATGAAAGGTTTTATCTTCAAAACGTCAACTTTAGCAACGCCTTAAATCTGTACCTTTCTTAATCACTTCATATAGATAAGTCACTCAACCAAACATCCAAACACAAAAAAAGGACTGATATCTCTACCAATCCTCTTTAGGGGGTGTTTCGGTTTTTCCACCTTATGCAAGGCAGGCGACACTATTACTCGTAATCAGTCGAGTAAGTATCTTCGTACGAATGAGAGTAGAACTCGAATAGGTTGCCAAACGGGTCTTCTAGGTAAACCATTTGCGCTTGTTTTAGGTCGTCTTCTGGGTGGTAGCGCATGATGTCCATACGAACTTTACCGCCAAATTCTTCAACGCGTTTAATCGCTGAATGAAATTGCTCTTTTGGAAGCTGTAGACAGAAGTGGAAGATACCTAGACGAGAGAAATCAACCTTATGACGATCTTCTCGGTCAACCATTTCGAACATCTCAACACCGATGCCATCAGATGTTACTAGGTGAGCAATGTTGAAGCCTTTGAAGCCTTCACCAAATACAGCGATACACATACGGCCAATTGCTGATTCGCGTTCTTCCATCACTTTAGTGTTGTTCATTACAACTCTTAGACCTAGAGCCTTGGTGTAAAACTCTACCGCTTGGTCCATATCGCCAACCATGATGCCTACGTGATTCATTTTCATAACTTTCTCCAATTCGTTTTTTATTGTGTGCTTTTCGAAGTCTAGCTTCGGTATCTCGTTTCGATGAAGAGAGTATAGGCAGAGAACTTGATTAACTGAAATTATCATAATTTATATTAATAATAATTTTTTGTTATTCTCAGATTAACATGGGATTTCAGCTCACTTAAAGAAACGCTATCTACATACATGCTCACACTATAAATAGACGCTCACATTAGTAGGAGGTCAGCCCAATATAGAGAACAACCTAAAGAGCATAGCTACTCAAATCGAGTATTGCTGAGGTTTGATAGCTTTTGTCGATAACTTTCTCCTTTCAAAGATAGGAATCACCTATTGAATCTATAGAAATGTCCGATTTCACTAATTTTCGGTGCGGATGCAATATATCTCCATCGACGCGGGATAGCGTTAAACACTACAAATTAGAAAGAGAGTCAAAACATGATCAACACAGAAATCAAACCATTCAACGCAACAGCATTCAAAAACGGCGAATTCGTAGAAATCACTGAGCAAGACGTTAAAGGCAAATGGGCTGTATTCTTCTTCTACCCAGCAGACTTCACATTTGTATGTCCAACTGAGCTAGTTGACCTACAAGACAAATACGCAGAACTTCAATCTCGTGGCGTAGAAGTTTACTCAGTATCAACTGACACTCACTTCTCTCACAAAGCATGGCACGATACTTCTGACAAAATCGGCACTATTGAATACTTCATGGTAGGCGACCAAACAGGCAACATCACAAATAACTTCAACGTTATGCGTGAAGGTCAAGGCCTTGCAGACCGTGCAACGTTCCTAATCGACCCTGAAGGCGTTATCCAAGCGATGGAAATCACAGCTGAAGGCATCGGCCGTGACGCAGAAGACCTACTACGCAAGGTTAAAGCGGCACAATACGTAGCGGCTAACCCAGGTGAAGTTTGCCCAGCTAAATGGAAAGAAGGCGAAGAGACTCTAGCTCCATCTCTAGACCTAGTAGGCAAGATTTAATCTAAGCCTAGCTAACAAGAATAGCTAAACGGTTCTACAGGCGCGCTTCGGCCCCCCTCCTAAAGGGCAGTTGCGCGCCACCCTTTCAAAACATCAACACCACAATATTTGCCGACTTGCGCCCCCTTTTTATTTTCCTTTTTCAGCAAGAAGGTATTGGTCAATACCAAAACACAGAATTTAAGAGCAGGCACGATTATGTTAGATCAAGCAATGAAGCAGCAGCTAAAAGCATACCTAGAAAACCTAAAAACCAATGTTCAGTTAGTCCTTAGCCTGGATGGGAGCGACACCGCGAACAAACTTCAAGATCTGGCGAACGATATCGCGTCTTTAACCGACAAAATTGAAGTGACTCGCGATGACAGCGCAAGCACTCGTAGCCCTATCATGCAGGTCGTGAACCAAGAGAAAGGCACCGCGATCGGTTTTGCCGGTTTGCCAATGGGTCACGAATTTACGTCACTAGTTCTAGCACTGCTTCATAGTGGTGGTCACCCTATCAAGCTTAAAGCTGACGTAATCGAACAAATTAAAGAGCTTAATCAAGAGCTTAATGTGAAGATTTTTATCTCACTATCGTGCCAAAACTGTCCAGAAGTGGTTCAGGCGTTCAACATGATGTCGGCGATTAATCCTCTAGTTAAGACAACCATGATCGACGGCGCAGCATTCCAAGACGAAGTGAAGTCTCGCGACATCATGGCAGTTCCAAGCGTGTTTATTAACGGTGAGCTATTTGGTCAAGGACGTATGTCACTGGCTGAAATCCTTAACAAAGTTGATTCAGGCGCAGCAGAAAAGAAAGCGGCCAACCTAAACGAACAAGCACCGTTTGATGTATTGGTTGTCGGTGGTGGCCCTGCAGGTTCTTCAGCCGCTATCTACGCGGCACGTAAAGGCATTCGTACCGGTGTGGTTGCTGACCGATTCGGTGGTCAAGTGATGGATACGATGGCGATTGAGAACTTTATCTCCGTGAAAGCGACAACAGGTCCTAAGCTAGTAGCTAGCCTTGAAGAGCACGTAAAAGAGTACGGTGTTGAGATAATGACTGAGCAGCGCGCTGCGAACATCATTGCAGCAGAAGACACAGAAGACGGCTACATCCACGTTGAGCTAGAGAGCGGCGCAACATTACGATCTCGCACGGTTATCACCAGTACCGGTGCTCGCTGGCGTGAAATGAACGTTCCAGGTGAGCAAGAGTACCGCAATAAAGGCGTCGCTTACTGCCCACACTGTGACGGTCCTTTATTCAAAGGTAAGAAAACAGCGGTTATTGGTGGCGGTAACTCAGGTATCGAAGCGGCGATTGATTTAGCGGGTATCGTTGAACACGTAACCGTACTTGAATTTGCAGACACACTACGTGCCGACCAAGTGCTTATCGACAAAGCGAACGCAACACCAAACATCGAAATCATCAAGATGGCGCAAACCACACAAGTGATTGGTGATGGCAACCGTGTAACCGGTCTGGAATACAAAGACCGCAACACCGACGAGCTAAAACAGATCGAACTTGCGGGTATCTTTGTTCAAATCGGCCTGATGCCAAACAGCGAATGGTTGAAAGGTTCAAAAGTTGAGCTGTCACCACGCGGTGAAATTGAAATTAACGCTCATGGCGCTACATCAATGAAAGGTGTGTTTGCGGCGGGTGATGTAACAACCGTACCTTACAAACAGATCATCATTGCGATGGGTGAAGGTGCGAAAGCAAGTTTAGGCGCATTTGACCACCTAATCCGTAACTCAGCTCCAGTTAAAGAGGCTGAAACGGCTTAAGCTTTAAACCTAAAACTTAAAACTTAAAAGCTTTTAACTCAAGTTCCTTAAATATTTGTTAACTTAATTCTTTACTGTTAACGACTTAGTCGATATTTAGACACCACTCCTATGGATTTAGGAGTGGTTTTTTTCTTTGTGATTTATGCAGGTTGATAAAGCATAAAAGCAACCACCATCGCTAAGCTTCCACCCAAGCAACGGTTCACAAACATCATCTGTTTTGGTGATTGCAGTAATTTTTTCAGCATGGTGCCGCAATACGCCCACACCAACATGCACGGCACACCGGTAATCACCATACCCGCGATAATGGTCACTACTTGAATCAAGTAATCTGCATTCGGAGTAATGAATTGCGAAAACACGGTTAATGAAGCTATCCAACCTTTAGGGTTTAACACCTGCACCAACACACCTGACATAAAACCTGAACGTTTATCTGTGGTGCTTTCTTCGATTTGCATGTTAGCAATCGACCACGCCATGAACAGCAAATAAGCCGCACCCGCGTATTTCAAAATGTTGTATAGCTCTGGATAAAGGGTAAATAGGCTCACCAAACCGACACTGGAACCGGCCAGTACGATGATGATGCCAACAGCGTTTCCAGAGATAAAAGGTAAAGTCGCAGCAAACCCATAACGACTTGAAATCCCAAGTAATGCGATATTGCCTGCCCCAGGTGTAATTGCAATTGATGTTGAAAATAACAAGAACGCCAGCATTAATTGAGAGCTCATTTCCTCTCACTCCTAATAAGTAAAGTATTTATACGGAGAGAGTTTACAGATTCGACTAGGAATTAAATTGCTATATAGGCTAATATCAATCCAAATTTGAGCAAGACTTTTCTAAAAACACCATGAAACAGAAAGAATCCACCAAAGAAGTGTTAGATGACACAGATATCGCCATCTTAGAACATATCCAACAAGACGGACGCATGAGCAACAGTAAGCTCGCTGAAAAGGTTAACCTCAGCGAAACCCCATGCTGGCGTCGCTGGAAACGCATGGAAGAAACTGGCTATATCGATGGTTACGCCGCTAAGCTGAATCGTAAGAAATTAGGCTTTCATGTTGCAGGCTTTACGCTAGTGACACTGGGCAACCACGAGGTCGAAAACACGGAACCGTTTGAAGAGTTTGTCGAAGTAACCGATTGGATTCCTATGTGTCACTGCATTGCAGGCGGCGCCGACTATATGATTCAAGTGCTAGCGAAAGATTTGGAAGAGTACTTTGAGCGTATTAGCTCCATCAGGCGAGTAAAAGGCGTAAGTGCGATTCAGTCGAATATCTCAGTTAAAGAGTTGAAAAACAGCTATAAGTTGCCTCTTGGGGACTAGTTCACTTCTCCTGACAGCCCTTTTCTTTAAGCAAAATAAAAGGTTCATCGCGGCTTTCCGGGGAAAGCCGCTTTTATCTTCAAGAAGAAGTA
>NZ_JBFSTC010000113.1:0-15035 GCF_041466605.1 Vibrio sp. 10N.247.310.17
TGATATTCATCAACGAGTGCCCACACAGATTGATAGGTTTAAATTGTTAAAGAGCGCTAGCGTTTTGTGACTCACATCTCAGTCGCTAGGGGTGCGTACTATACCTGCACCACTTAGAGAGTCAAGGGTTATTTTCAAACTCTTATTCTCTACCGATTTCGCTGCGTGACTTTCGTCTCACTCCTTGTCGGTGAGGCGGCATTATAGAGAGTTCGATATAGAGCACAAGAGCTTTTTAAAATAAAAGTTTTGTTCGCCTAAAAAGCCACCACATCCGCATTTTTCGAATAAAAACTAAACATTTGAGACGTATCACAGCAATACATTGGCAAAATGGAAGCCATGAACGTAAGATTCATGTGTCTATTTTGTTAATGGTAGATGCTTATATTTCGTTTATTAATATGTAGTATTCCGATATGAACTCAAAAAAATCGATGTTGTTAATTGTCGCGCTAGCTGTATTGGGCGGCATTGTTTTCTCTCAGGTAGATATATCGCCTGCAATTACCTTTATCCTTGGTGTCTTGGCTTCCGCTTTTGTTGTTAATTTTTCAAGCACCTACTCAAAATCAGAGTCAGAACCTAAGGCTTCAACAAAAACACTTTATGTGGGTAACCTTCCATACAAAGCGAATGAATCACATGTACGTGAATTGTTCTCTGAATATGGTGAAGTATTTGCTGTACGTTTAATGAAAGACAAGCGTACTGGTAAAAGAAGAGGTTTTGGATTTGTTGTTATGGCAAGTAATGATGTGAATCATGCTATTGCAGAGCTTAACGATAAAGATTACATGCAACGTACTTTAAAAGTACGCGTTGCAAACGATCCTAAACATCCAGAAACGGACGAAGCTGAGCTGAGCTAAACCCTAACTGCTTCAGCATACTATTTAGTGCACTTTCTTTTTTAGGAAGTGCACTACAAAAAGCCTCACGCACTCCCCCTTCTTCAGTACTGCTCTCTAAATCCAATAAATCTTGAACCCGCTTAGCAATAGCCTTACCTGAATCAATCAACATCACGTTTTTACCTAGCACTTGCTGAATCTCTGATTTGATCAGTGGGAAATGAGTACACCCTAAAACAGCCACATCAATTGTGTTGATCATTGGTTGAAGGATTTGCTGCAGCTCTTCAAGGTTAATCGCCTCTCCTCGGAGTTTATCTTCGGCCATATCCACCAGCTGAGTAGAACCTAAAAGCTCAACTCTTTTATTACTAGAGAAGTTTTTGATGAGCTCGTGTGTGTATTCACGAGTAATCGTTGCGGGTGTTGCAATAAGACCAACGGCTTTATTGGCAAGTAGCGATGCTGGCTTGATTGCCGGAACAACCCCGACAATAGGGATTGGGTTATTAGCCCTTAGTGTAGGTAACACAATTGTACTTGCTGTATTGCAGGCTATCACCACAATATCAATAGCGTGGCTAGCCACAAAACTGGCGACGATGCTTTGAACTCTGTGGATAAGGACTTGCTGGTCGAGCTCACCGTATGGGTAAGCCTCGTTATCGAATACATAAGTATAGTTATGATTCGGTAGTAAGTGGCTTATCTCTTTATATACGGACAGACCGCCAACTCCAGAATCAAAGATCAATATGTTTTTTTGTATGCTTTCCGACACAACCATTACCTGTAATAAGTTCCGTTGCAATGATACCCCTTCACTTAGTTTTCGCCAATCATCACTCTACATAATGCAGGCTCGGTAGCGTTGATGCACAAAGCGCTCACCCTGCTCTACATTTTCCAGCTCTATCTTAAGCCTTCCTTTAAAGCATGGCGCTGACGTTACTAAAGTATGGAACTCACCATCTTCGCCGCATGGGTCGACGTGACTCGGTAAACTGTCGATTAGCTCAAACGTGTATTCTTTCCCGCAATAGCTCATGTCTAATGCATCGGTATCGACCGTGACGAGAAAGGTTTCGATTCCTCTGTCTATTATTTCACTCGCAAGTACCTGACTACTCCCTCCCATTAGGGGAAACACACACTCCCAACCAGCTGGTTCTATATAACTTCTTCGGTAATCGGCAATGCCATTACAGAACATATCTCCAAACGCGACCGCATCGATTGATAAGCTAGAATCTTTAAGTGCCGAGACAATCGTACTTTGGTAAACCTCATTACTTGGGAAGACTTCCGGTAGCTCAATCATGATTAATGGTAAACCGACCAATCGAGCTTGCATTGCAACTACCTCAATAGGAGTGACCTGGAAAGGAACTTCATCTCCAACATACGTAGTATACAGAGCAACAACTTCATACTCGGTGCTTTCAAGTAGGCGCTCTAACGTTAACGTAGAGTCTTTACCTGACGACCAACTCATGACGACTTTCTTTTTCATTGATATATCCAATAAGAAAAAACCGCCCGAAGGCGGTTTGCATACCAGTTAGAACTGGTATGAAGCATTTAGGTAGTATGCTTGATCTTGCGTTTCATACTTATCCACCGTTTGGTATTGAGTATTAAACAAGTTTTCAACTTTAGCTCGTAGTTTCCATTGTTCGGTCAACTGGTAAGCTAGTGTAAAGTTCACGAGGCTATACGGTTCAAGTTCCACCGTATTTTTTGCATCGTCATAGCGTTTACCTTGATACTGATAGCTCAAATCACCACGCCAGTCATTGTGTTCATAGCTGACCAACCATTTCGCTGCAAAGTTTGCTCTACGAGACAGCTCTTTATCTTGAATGTCTTCTGGTTGACCATAACCAGCAACATTGATTTTGTTGTTATGGTCTAGGAAGTCTAGCGACACTGAGTGTGAAATCACGCCAGTCTCAAACTGCGAGCTTACTTCAATACCACGTATTGTCGCATCAGAATTCTTTAAAGCTTCACCTTTTGACTGATAACTTACCAAATTAGTAATTTTGTTTGAATAACCTACAACGCGTATATCTGATACGTCAGAGAAGAACTCAAATCCAGCCTCAAAACTCAAAGACTCTTCTGGTTTCAAGTCACTCTTACCATAGCCAGGCCAGAATAAGTCATTGTATGTCGGAGCTCGAAAGGCAGTACCACCAGACGCAATCAAACGCCAATTCTGATTAACAAGATAACCAGTTCCTAGCTGCCATGTCGACTTTCCGCCATAGACTTCGTTGTCATCATGACGAACACTTGCTTCAATTTGCAGACCTGAATTGTCATAGAAAGCCGAAGCGAATACTGCATTATTCTTACGACTAGTACCGTCATATTTCTGGTAACTATTGCTGCTCCAAATTTTGGAATCAGCCACGGTGTCTTTAGTTAGGTCAACGCCTGCATTAAGTACAAAGATCTCAGATAACTGATAAGAGTTCAGCCAGTTAAGAGCATGGCGATCAGTGATTAAGTGGCTACCCGGAACTTGACCGCCTTTATTGTTACTATCG
The DNA here is from genome assembly GCF_041466605.1 of Vibrio sp. 10N.247.310.17. Lineage (NCBI taxonomy): Bacteria > Pseudomonadati > Pseudomonadota > Gammaproteobacteria > Vibrionales > Vibrionaceae > Vibrio > Vibrio sp. 10N.247.310.17. Next base: position 3,410 of record NZ_JBFSTC010000113.1, read on the forward strand.
TCGCGGTTAGTTGATACAGACAAAGATGAACGATACTTCTCACCATTATATGCAACAAGCGCTGCGTAGTTGAAAAGAATAGATTCTTGCTCATCAGCTGATAGCTTACCTGTTGAAAAGTCCTTATAACTTTCATATTCAGTCACGCCTTTATGATAGAAGCCCATCACTTTAGCAGACCACTCAGGTGAAAAGTTTGTCCCAACCTCAAGCGTTAAGTCTTGACGGCTATAGCCATCTTCATCAGGTTGAGCCAGGCCAGTGCCTACGACATCAAAACCATCTGACGCTTCAGTGTTTACAGACATATTGATCCAAGAGTTCTGACCAACTTTAGAGCTCACACCAGCTACGCCTTGGCGATAGTTATCAGTACCAGCACCAACTTGAACAGTACCAGAGTCAACATCAGCCCCTGATGAAGTAATAATGTTAATTACACCACCTATTGCATCAGCACCATATACCGCAGCACGAGCACCTTTTACTAACTCGATACGTTCAACGCCGCTTAGAGGAATAGCTGAGAAGTTCGCACTACCAGTTGTCGCACTACCAATTCTCACCCCGTTATAGAGGACAATGCTTTGATTCGATGAGGTACCGCGAACAAAGACTGAACTGTTTTGTCCACGTCCGCCATTTTGCGTTACTTGCACACCAGGTAATAATGCTAAAGCTTCCGTTAGAGATTTGATTTGCAGGTTATCAATTTGCTCTTTAGTCACAATATCGACAGTTGCTGTAACTTGACCCACAGACTGCTCAAAACGGTTAGCCGTAACGACCATGGTTTCGTCAGCAGATGCTTCTTGTGCGTGTAAATTGGAGATAGGTGAAAGCAGCGATGCTATAGCAACCGCTAAAAGGGATTTGTTCATGTTGTGATCCTAAATCGCGTAAAGTCCTACCAAACCACATTGTATGGCTTAGCCGCTGGCAGGTATTCGGACTTAAGAGCACAACCTTTCGGTTACCTAATATTCGACTTCCCACAAAATGCTATTTGCAGTGTCTATGAATACTCGTTCTCTTTTACCGCTGCGCGTCAGTTCTGGATTTTCACCAGATTCCCTCTTCAGCCATCTATACATCCACATGGCACCAGCTTGCCGGAAATAGTATTGACCTATGAATCATTTGTCTAGTCTAAGATAGTTATAAGCTATAGTTTTCGTCGTCTATTTAGACTGAATGGCTCTCAACACTGGACAAGCGCCTGTGATTGAATAAAATCTGCGCTCTTGATTTAAAAGCACGATAGCAAAAGGCATAACAATGGCGAATTTAGAAGTAAACCCGCAACGCTACCAAGAACAACTGGCAGAAAAGACTGAGCGTCTTACTGAAATGTTCTCAGAATATAATGTGCCTGAGCTGGAAGTGTATGAATCTCCAGAACAACACTACCGCATGCGTGCAGAGTTCCGCGTGTGGCATGAAGGTGACGATATGTATTACGTCATGTTCAATCAAGAGACCAAAGAAAAATACCGCGTAGACCAGTTCCCAGCGGCTAGCCGCCTGATCAACGACCTAATGCCTCTATTAACGGATGCAATGAAGGACAACCACTCTCTACGCCACAAACTATTCCAAGTAGACTTCCTTTCTACATTAAGCGGCGAGATTTTGGTGTCACTGCTTTACCATCGCCAATTAGGTGAACAGTGGATTCAAGATGCTAAAGCACTTAAGCAGCAATTAAACGATGAAGGTTTTAACCTAAACCTGATTGGTCGTGCGCGTAAGATGAAAATTGTACTGGATCGCGACTATGTAATTGAAAAGCTAGACGTGAATGGTGATAGCTACATCTACCAACAAGTAGAGAACAGCTTTACTCAACCAAACGGCAAAGTAGCAGAGAAAATGCTGGAATGGGCTGTCGACTGTACTCAGGACAGCAAAGGCGACTTGCTTGAGCTTTACTGTGGTAACGGTAACTTCTCATTAGCGCTAGCACAAAACTTCGAGCGTGTACTGGCAACTGAACTGGCGAAACCGTCAGTAGAATCTGCGCAATACAACATCGCGGCGAACAACATTGAAAATGTTCAGATCATCCGAATGTCTGCAGAAGATTTTACCGTAGCAATGGAAGGCAAGCGTGAATTCCGTCGTCTACAGCAAGCGAACATCGATCTTAAGAGCTACAACTGCAACACTATCTTTGTTGATCCACCGCGTTCAGGTATGGATGTCGATACTTGTAAGATGGTTCAAGGCTACGAGCGTATCATGTACATCTCTTGTAACCCTGAGACATTGAAAGAGAACCTAGACATTCTAAGCGAAACACACGACATAACTCGTTTTGCTCTATTTGACCAGTTCCCTTATACGCACCACATGGAAGCCGGTGTATTCCTAGAGCGTAAAGCGTAAGCCTAGCTCTCTAGGTCGAAGTCGAAGCAGCAGATACAAAAAAACGAGCCAATTGGCTCGTTTTTTTTATTTATAGATTGATTTAAGCGGTTTTACCGATAAAGCCTAGCTTCTTACCTACCCAAGCGAGCAGTAGCATCGCAACGATAATCGCAAAGAAGTTTGACCCGGCATCAGGGTGTTGTGCTTTCACAAAAGCCGAGTGGCCAAATGCACCTACAAAGAAACAAGCTAAACCCACTAACGGAATATCTTCAGATACTGGATTTGTTAGGTATTCTTGGTATAGCGCTTGTACAGCCAACACTAAAGCAATCAGCGGGAAAATAGAGAAGCCCACTTCGCTCATTGTTACCCAAGATAGCAGTGCATCACCACACACACCTGCTACAACAGCAAGTACGAGTGTCTTTCTTTCAGAACCACGGTTTACAGTATTATTTTCATTCGACATTATTCAATCCCGCCTTTTAATCGGTTACGTTCACGTTCTTTACGATACCAAAAAGCCCCTTTGGCCATCATTCGCAATTGCATGATCAAACGCTCAGCCAATTCATCTCGCTGACGTCGATCTAAATCTAATGCTTCTGCCCCTGAGTTAAAAACCAAGATGACGGAGGCTTCCGCTTGAGTAAAAGCTTCGTCTCTTGTCATGCCAGTCGTTATCAAATATTCGGTTAACTCAGCAGAGAAGTGCTGTATCTCACGAGCTACCGCTGCACGAAACTCAAATGAAGTTCCTGAGCGCTCTCGCAATAACAGCCTGAATACGTTAGGGCTGCTTTCAATGAATTCCATAAAGGTTTCAACCGATGTGCGAATCACACTGCCTTCTTTTACTATGCGTTGCCTAGCTTGACGCATCAACTGACGCAACAATAAGCCACCTTCATCGACCATGGTTAAGCCAAGCTCATCCATGTCTTTGAAATGGCGATAAAAGGAAGTCGGAGCTATTCCAGCCTCACGAGCGACTTCTCTCAAGCTTAGATTAGAAAAACTACGATCGGCACTGAGTTGGCTAAATGCCGCATCGACTAAGCTACGACGAGTCTTTTCTTTTTGCTGTGCGCGAATGCCCATTGGTTTCATACTTTATCAACATCTTCTTTTACAGCCTAAACAGGCATGTCTAATACTCTATTCAATATAACGCGAATCACTTACTTATATAAGGCACTCTGGTTATATAAGACACTAAACACACCTCTTTGTTCACGTATCGAAGTAAATACGTTCAAAGAAAACATTTCAATATCCGCACCGTCATTTGGAGACATACGACATACCAAATATTATTTTTTCAGTAGCATGACGTGATCTCACCGACTCTCTGATGCCCTTTTCATGTACCCAAGAACAGAATCAGTTAAAATCTCGCTAAAGCAATGTTAATCAAATATAACAAGGAAGATATCTATGTCGCACTCCAACCACTTTGATGTAATCGTAATTGGTAGTGGCCCCGGAGGAGAAGGGGCAGCGATGGGATTAACCAAAGCCGGGTTGAACGTTGCTATCATTGAAAAAGAGAGCAGCGTTGGTGGTGGTTGTACCCACTGGGGGACTATTCCTTCCAAAGCACTGCGTCATGCCGTAAGTCGTATTATTGAATTCAACAGTAACCCTCTGTTTTGTCAGAACAATAAAAGTATCCACTCAACATTTTCCAATATTCTGGGGCATGCTAAATCGGTCATCGACAAACAGACTCGCTTGCGCCAAGGTTTCTACGATCGCAACCAATGCACGTTAGTCTTCGGTACTGCACGTTTTATCGATACCCACACGATCTCCGTAATGCAAAGCGACGGTACTGAAGAACACTACAGCGCAGACAAATTTGTTATCGCGACAGGTTCTCGTCCTTATCAGCCAGACAACGTCGACTTCATGCATGAACGTGTCTACGACAGCGATTCAATTCTTTCTCTTAAACACGATCCTCAGCACATCATCATCTATGGTGCTGGTGTTATCGGCTGTGAATATGCCTCTATATTTCGCGGTTTAGGCGTTAAAACCGATCTCATTAATACTCGCGATCGCCTGTTGTCCTTCTTAGATAACGAAACCTCAGATGCACTTTCTTACCACTTCTGGAACAGTGGTGTTGTTATTCGTAACGATGAGACCTTTGAGAAAATTGAAGGAACAGATGATGGTGTAATCATTCATCTAGAGTCAGGTAAAAAAATGCGTGCCGATTGCCTACTGTATGCCAATGGTCGAACGGGTAATACTGATAAACTGAACCTTGGTGCGGTTGGCTTAGAAGCGGACTCTCGTGGACAAGTATCAGTCAACAGCAACTACCAAACCAGTGTTGAACATGTTTACGCTGTCGGTGATGTGATTGGGTATCCTAGCCTAGCAAGTGCTGCTTATGACCAAGGTCGATTTGTGGCCCAAGCCGTGGTGAAAGGTGAAGCAGAACGACACCTTATCGAAGACATCCCAACAGGTATCTACACCATTCCTGAGATCAGCTCTGTCGGTAAAACCGAGCAAGAGCTTACTGCAGCTAAAGTACCGTATGAAGTGGGACGTTCTTCATTCAAGCACTTAGCTCGCGCTCAAATTGCAGGTAAAGATATTGGTAGCTTGAAGATACTTTTCCATCGTGAAACTAAAGAGATTTTAGGTATCCACGTGTTTGGTGAACGTGCCGCTGAAATCATTCACATTGGCCAGGCGATCATGGAACAAAAAGGCGAAGCCAACACCATCGAATACTTTGTGAATACCACCTTTAACTATCCGACGATGGCCGAGGCGTATCGCGTAGCAGCGCTTAACGGACTTAACCGTTTGTTCTAAACAAAGAACCAACAGGACTATTTGACCACCTGTAGGCCAAATACATAAACAGCAAGCCATGAGCTTGCTGTTTTATTTTTCGTTCTCTGAACTAAGCTACCTAAGCTAGGCGAGAAACTCACCTTTCTTCCACTGAGAAATAAATAAAACACCGAGACCGATGCCACGCACCGCCATAAAGCTCAACATTGCTAGCCACAGCGCATGGTTATCAAAACCTGATGCTAAGTAGAAAATTACGAAGAAACTGCAGGTCGCAACAAACATACTGTTACGCATATCTTTGCCTTTGGTTGCGCCTACGAAGATACCGTCCAGCAAGAAGCACCACATTGAAACCAGTGGCATTGCGATCAACCAAGGCAGATACACCTCAGCTTGGCTTTTTACATCTGGGATAGTGGTGATCATATTAATTAAATTAGACCCAGCGATCGCGAATACTGTGGTCAGCACCAAACAAATATTAAAGCTCCAGAAGAAAGTACCAATTAAAGACTGATTAAGCTCTTCTTTATCTTTCGCGCCTATCGCCTTACCAACCATAGCTTCCATTGCATAGGCAAAACCATCCATCCCATAAGAGATGATCATCAAGAAACTCATTAACACTGCATTGGCCGCAACAACATCATCGCCAAAGCTTGCACCTTGGAAGGTCATGAAAGTGAAAGTCGTTTGTAGGCATAGTGAACGAAGGAAGATATCGCGATTCAGTTTTACGAAACGACTCAAACCTTGACTGGTTTTCTTAAGCAGATCCCATGGCGATGGTAACTGCTTCTTCACCCAGATTCGGTAAACACAAATCAGGCCAAATGTTAAACCGGCATAATCAGCCATTACAGATGCCAATGCTGCGCCTTCCACTTGCCAGCCGAGGCCAATCACAAATACGATATCTAAAACGATGTTGGTGATATTAGTAATGATCACCATCCACATGGGTGCTTTGGCATTTTGGGTTCCGAGTAACCAACCTAACAGCACAAAGTTAGTCAACGCAGCAGGCGCACTCCATGCTCGGATAGAGAAATATTGCTGACCATAGTGTTTCACTTGGTCACTGGCACTACTCAGAGAGAAAACCGCATCCGCAACAAAGCTATGCAATAGCAAGAAGAAACCAGCAAACCCTAGTGCCATGGTCACGCCTTGCACAAAGACTAAACCAAGTTGCTTGCCATCGTTCGCCCCATAAGATTGCGCGGCCAGTCCCGTCGTCGACATTCGTAGGAAACCAAGCAACCAAAAGGTCACGCTGATCATAGTCCCACCCAAAGCGACACCACCTAAATACCAAGAATGCTCTAAGTGACCGATAACCGCAGCATCGACTAAGCCCAACAGTGGAACCGTAATATTAGAAAGAACCATCGGGATCGCGAGCAACAGCACTTTTTTGTGCATCGCCTGATTGGATAACGTTTGAAAAATAGTTTGGGGATTAAATAACTTCACGATCACCTCTTAGATTAGAGGCGATAGTTTAACCTAGTGAGTGGGCTTTCACTATGGTGTGGGGAGGCGCTTGCCTTTTATCGATAACGAATAGCTATAACGAGGCAAGTATTCAGATACCTGCCAACAGAACCGCTAGCACTACCACTTAACAAGCACTAACTGCGGCGTTAAACGCTTTTTGACCTGAGAGATTTTACAAAGAAGTCGCTGCCACAATTTCCAACGATTACACTGCTGGTCAAGTGGAGAAAACGCTTTTACCCACTGAGCCCATGGCAGCCAATTAAGGACGCTGTCTATCGGAGAAGATAAGCCATGTGCGTATTTTCCAGAACCGAGCTTTTGCCCCAGAGCACTAGAGCTTTTATCTCCAGCTAACACTAAACACGCATGTGCGTGGGTAAAATAACGACTCAAAGATTGAATAAAGTTCGCCGTCTGTTGTTCATTACAATCCAGCAGAGCATGTTCACACACCACCATCACTGAGGCTTGTTCTGGAATATTAAGTTCATCCAACCAGGTCAGGTCATCCACCGAGCCACACTCTAGACGGTAGCGTTCATTCTTGTGGAACAGGCGTTGTCGCCAAACTAAGTTCTCGGTTACATCTAGCTCAACCCAATGACAGCGGCCATTATCTAAACGGTAGAAACGGGTATCGAGCCCTGCTCCCACGTTAATAATCCAAGCATCTGGGTTATGAGATAAAAACTGTTGAACTTGAGAGTCACAAAGTTGAGTCAGTGTCGCGTAAAGGAGTTGTTGCTGGTCGAGTTCACCGGTAAGGCATTCAGGTGCGAGTTGGCAACGCTTGCAGGCTTGTGCTGCAATAGGGTCATAAACAAGACCGTCATCGGCTAGGCTTTCGCGGCTGCGAAACCAAAGGTGTTGAACAAGATTCGTCGGTACTTGGAATTCTTGATGTGCTGACCCGAGATCAGAAGAAGCCTTTTGATCATAGGTGTGCGACTTACGAATAAGCGGCTTCATTTGAGGTTTGGTTGGGTTTGGCATCATCATCTTCCTTGTATCTCGACAAAGAAGATGATAATGAATATCAATTACAATAACAAGTTATTGAGAGTAAATATCAATAAGCTGTTTGCACTGACTACATCCAGTCCGTGTTACGAATAATACCAACCGCAAGTCCTTCAATAGACAAGTGTTGGGATTCTAAGTCCACGTGAATTGGAGAAAACTCTTCATTTTCAGCATGCAACAGAACGGTAGAACCTTTGCGCTCTAGGCGTTTTACCGTTACATCATCGTCGACACGAGCCACGACAACTTGTCCATCACGCACGTCTTGTGTTTTATGCACGGCCAGTAAATCGCCATCCATAATACCGATGTCTTTCATACTTTCGCCATTTACGCGAAGTAAGAAGTCAGCTTGTGGCTTAAACATACCTGGGTCAACTTGGTAATGCATTTCTACATGCTCTTGAGCCAAAATAGGCTCGCCAGCGGCAACCTGACCGATTAATGGTAACCCTTGCTCTTCATTCGCTGCATCTTCAAGCAAAATACGAATACCGCGAGACGCACCCGGGATAATCTCAATCGCTTCTTTACGAGCAAGAGCTTTCAAATGTTCTTCTGCAGCATTTGCAGAGCGGAAACCAAGTTCACGTGCGATTTCTGCACGAGTCGGTGGCATACCGCAATCTTCGATCTTACTTTTGATAAGGTCAAAAACTTGTTGCTGGCGGGGCGTTAACGGCTTCATGATTCACCTGTCTTTTTATACAGTTGACTGTGAGTATATCCAGTAACTGAACAAAAGCAAAGCAATTGGTTGTTTTTAGTTCATTTTTAGCGAATTACAAAAATAAGATCTCTAACCACACGTAACCAGCTAATACTAAACAGATAAAAACGGCAGCTGAGCCAACATCTTTCGCCATCCCAGAAAGCTCATGATGTTCGCTACCGATTCGGTCAACGACCGCTTCAATCGCGGTATTAATCAACTCGACAACCATCACCAACACGACGGCTGAAATCATTAATATTCGCTCAACTTGGTTTACATCTAAGTAGAACGCCAACGGAATAAGCACTGCGGCCATGAAGACTTCTTGTCGAAATGCAGCCTCGTTTTTAAACGAGCTCGTGATGCCTTGCCACGAAAAGCCCGCAGCTTTGACGATACGTTTGAATCCGGTGTTTGATTTTTTGGTCATTTTTAACTCTATACTCAATCAGTCGATGAATGATTTTCCACAAACTTAACGGCAATATGACTATTTCCATTAAAAGGTTAGACCAGTTTCTGGTATTCTTGCATCGATTAAATTTACGCCTAGGCTTATCCCTATTTCACTCATAGGATTTATCCTCTCATTATAGAAATAGAGATACGCTTGAGCACATTGAAATAACTATTGAGGCAGTGAACCTATATGTCTTCTGGACAATCTTTTTCACGTTCATTAATGAAGCTACCTTTATCCCTATTGGTAAAGAGCACATCAATCCCTTCAAACCCTGTAGAGGATTTGAACATTGATTTGAGCAAACCGATTGTATACGCCTTACCGTTTCGCTCAAGTGTAGACATTCTTACATTGCAAAAACATGCACTTGAACTAGGGTTGCCTGATCCATTGAGCAAACTTGAAATCAATGGCAAATCACTGCAACGCTACGTTTTTATCTCTTCTCGCAAAACTCTGCTGCAAGACGATGATTATGTACCAAGCTCATCAATTGAAGTCTTCTCTGAACTGCTTTCACTGCATGCTGAAGACTCTGAGCTCGACGTTCAAGTTATCCCTGCCACCGTATTGTGGGGTCGTAAACCTGGTAAAGAGAATAACCAGAAGCCTTACCTACAAGCAATGAACGGCTTAGAGAAATCGAAAGCTGTATTGCTAGCAGGTCGTGACTGTCTGGTTCGCTTTAGCCCAGTGGTATCTCTACGATACATGGCTAACTCACACGGTACCGACAGCACCATCGCGCATAAACTGGCGCGCGTGGCACGCATTCACTTCTCTCGTCAAAAGCTTGCAGCATCGGGTCCAAACCTACCAAGCCGCCAAGCTCTGTTCGACCGCCTGCTAAAGTCAGAAGCAATCAAAAAGGCGATAGAAGATGAAGCTGAATCAAAAAATATTTCCATAGAGAAAGCGAGCAAAGAAGCTCAAGACATCATGGATGAGATCGCAGCTAACTTCTCTTACTCGCTGATTAAACGCGGTGAGAAGATTCTTGGTTGGTTGTGGAATAAGTTGTACCAAGGCCTGCATATCAGCAACGCTTCAACCGTTCGTAAGCTGGCTCAAGATGGTCACGAGATCGTTTATGTACCTTGTCATCGTAGTCACATGGATTACTTACTGCTTTCTTATGTGCTTTATCATGAAGGCATGGTGCCTCCGCACATCGCAGCAGGTATCAACCTGAACTTCTTCCCTGCCGGTCCTATTTTCCGTCACGGCGGTGCGTTCTTTATTCGTCGTAGCTTCAAAGGCAACAAGTTGTACTCGACTATTTTCCGCGAATACCTAGCGGAATTATTCGCTAAAGGTTACTCGGTAGAATACTTCAGTGAAGGTGGTCGCTCTCGTACAGGTCGTCTATTGCAGGCGAAAACCGGCATGCTAGCGATGACAATCCAAGCCATGCTGCGCGGCATGAACCGTCCGGTGACTTTGGTTCCTGTATACATCGGCTATGAGCACGTAATGGAAGTCGCGACCTACGCGAAAGAACTTCGTGGTAAGCGTAAAGAGAAAGAAAACGCGAGTCTAGTGATTCGTACAATTCGTAAGCTGCGTAACTTTGGTAAAGGCTACGTGAACTTCGGTGAGCCAATTCAGCTTAACCAATATCTGAACGAACATGCTCCTGAGTGGACTAAAGATATCGACCCAATGGGAACCAGCAAACCACAATGGATGAACCCGGTGGTTAATGACTTGGCAACCAAAATGATGACGCACATTAACGATGCGGCAGCGACCAATGCCCTGACTCTTTGTGCAACGGCACTATTGGCTTCAAGACAGCGCGCATTGTCTCGTGACTCTTTGGTTTCTCAGATCAACTGCTACCTGTCTTTACTTAAGAATGTGCCTTATTCAGGTACATTCACAGTGCCTAAAGACAGCGCTGAAGACTTAGTAAAACACGCAGAGTCATTGAACAAGTTCTTAATTGAATCAGACACTATGGGCGACATCATTTCGCTTGATCGTCACCAATCGATTCTGATGACCTACTATCGTAATAACATCATTCACTTGTTTGCATTGCCATCATTGATCGCTCAGATGACCATTCGTCAGCACGGTTTATCAATCGACGCTATTCAAGAAAATGTTGCAGCTATCTACCCATTCTTAAAGAAAGAGTTATTTTTAAGCTACGACGAAGATCAGCTTGAAAGCGTGGTTGCGAACATCATTGATGAGCTAGTCGGTCAAGGCATGCTTGTTGTGTCGAACAACCAAGTAACGATCAACCAGTCAAACAGCCAAGCACTGATGCTACTAGGCCGTACGATTTCAGAAACGCTCCAGCGCTACTCAATTGCTCTGAACCTATTGGCAGAGAATCCTGATCTAGATAAGTCAGACCTTGAGCAGAAGAGCCAAGACATCGCACAGCGACTGGGTCGCCTACAAGGTATCAACGCACCGGAGTTCTTCGATAAAGGCGTGTTTGCGTCGATGTTCGCAACTCTGAAACAGCAGCAATATCTGGATAACGATGGTAACTGTGATTTAGAAAAGACTCAGCAATTCGCTAAACTTCTCTACTCAATGCTTTACCCTGAAGTACGTTTGACGATTCAAGAGAGTATCCACCAAGCAGAATAATCTCTTGGTTAGCATTCACTTTAATCACTAGACTGAATACGATCAAAAAAGGCACCCAATGGGTAACACTGATCATTTAAGCATTTTCCTGATCAGTTGAACGATCCTACAGATGG
>NZ_JBFSTC010000114.1:0-14893 GCF_041466605.1 Vibrio sp. 10N.247.310.17
CAAAAGTGCTTAAGGGTATTGTTAACCATCTGTAGGATCGTTCAACTGATCAGGAGAATGCTTAAATGATCAGTGTTACCTATTACAGGTGCTTTTTGCTATCTGATTTCTTATCGTGCTGATTAAAGCTTTATATCGTCAAGGCTAAAATCGAGACCTAGGTTCATCTCTCTAAGCTCTTTCTCAAGCTGTCTACGATCATTGATTGCCTCAATTTCACGCCATTTACGTTTGAGTGGTTTAGAGCGTGTTTTTTGAGTGGTACGAGGCATTTCTAGTTCTGATAATTCATCGAATTGAAAGCTATCCATAAGCATATCTCCTTCCGTGGGATTCGTTCTTACGAACCATTAAATATCATATTTAAGTTCACAATAACCTTGATTTGTTTCTCATTTGCTTCAAATGTATGAAGTTTTTGTTCTGTTTTATTATGCATGCTCACACATTTCGGGGATTTTTGTGTACAAAAAACAAGCAAACAAACTTAAGTAAACGATTAAATTAGGGGGGATTGAATGTTAATTCATTGTGCAAATGGAATAGCATTTTGACTATAGTGCATTTAAGTGCGCATTGTGCCGTGTAGTATAGGGATCTCATTACCCTAGAAAAAAACACAGATCTTCACTATACCTTGTAAAACCTAGGCTGGCGTCATCTTTACGGGATGGTGTTTTTGTTTTTGTGGTGCCTTAGTTTTTGTTGATATTATGTCCCGACAATGTGACTTTTATTAGGCGCTATTGTTGAAAGTTGTGTTAACAAAAGGTGTATTATTAGTGAAATGTCATTTTAATATGCGTTTATTTTCATATTGATTTTTAGGCCGTCTCGCTGCATTATCCGCCCGTCAAAAAATACACCGATACGTAAAATGGATGCATGAAGCGACATTTACAATCTAGATCGCAACAAATAAATATAAATCTAATGCCGACACAACTATTGACACTGGCATAGGTGATCTAGAGGAAGGCTAGGAAGCAAGATCGGTGCTTAAACTCAATTACGAGGTTCACGTGACAGACTTAATCAATTTGATGAACGATCTCCTTTGGGGATCTATCTTAGTTTACTTACTCGTTGGTGTGGGTATCTACTTCACTGTACGGCTAGGTTTCATTCAATTCCGCCATTTCGGCCACATGTTTTCTGTTCTTAGAAACAGCCGTAAAGCAGACAGTGCAGGTATCTCCTCTTTCCAAGCACTTTGTACTAGTCTAGCAGCACGTGTCGGTACGGGTAACATGGCTGGTGTTGCTGTAGCACTAACCGCTGGTGGCCCTGGCGCTATCTTCTGGATGTGGCTAATTGCCATGCTAGGTATGGCAACATCGTTTGCAGAAAGCACACTGGCACAGCTATACAAAACGCGTGATAACGACGGTAACTACCGCGGCGGCCCTGCATACTACATGGAGAAAGGCCTAGGTATGCGTTGGATGGGGGTTCTATTCTCTATCTTCCTAATCATTGCATTCGGTCTTGTATTCAACGCGGTTCAAGCGAACGCGATTGCAAGCGCAATGAACACGGCATTCGACTTTGAGCGCAGCTACGTTGGTGTTGGTATCGTAATCATCTCTGCATTCGTTATCTTCGGTGGTATCCGTAAGATTGCTCGCACTGCAGAAATCATTGTTCCAATTATGGCACTGGCTTACTTAGCTATCGCTATCTACGTAATGCTAATGAACATTGAGAAAGTGCCTGAAGTTCTGGCTCTTATCTTCAAGAGTGCATTCGGTCTGCAAGAAGCAGCAGCGGGTGGCCTAGGTTACGCAATCGCACAAGCGATGATTAACGGCATCAAACGTGGTTTGTTCTCGAATGAAGCGGGTATGGGTTCTGCGCCAAACGCAGCAGCTTCTGCTACGCCTTACCCACCACACCCAGCATCACAAGGTTATGTGCAAATGCTAGGTGTGTTCATGGACACAATTGTTATCTGTTCTGCAACAGTAGCAATCATCTTGATGTCTGGTGAATATGTACCACACGGTGAAGTAACGGGTATCGAACTCACGCAACGTGCACTAACAGCACAAGTCGGCGAATGGGGTGGTATCTTTGTAGCGGTAGCGATTTTCTTCTTCGCTTTCACTTCAATCATTGCAAACTACTCGTACGCAGAAACAAACCTTATCTTCTTAGAGCACAACAACAAGAAGGGCCTAGTGCTGTTCCGTATCGTTGTACTGGGTATGGTTATGTTCGGTTCTCTCGCGACACTGCCAACGGTATGGGCATTAGCTGACGTATCGATGGGCCTAATGGCGATTGTGAACTTGGTAGCGATCATCTTGCTATCGGGCATCGTGATTAAGCTAGCGAAAGACTACAACCGTCAATTAGACGCGGGTAAAGTACCCACGTTCGATGCGGATGATTTCCCAGAGCTTAAGGCTCAATTGGAAGATGGTATTTGGGTTAACAACAAGAAGAAGTAATCTTGTTGGAGTGATTCATCACTCATCCTAAAATCATTGAAAGGCTAAGGTTTCGACCTTAGCCTTTTTCTTTGCCTGCGATTTCTATCTGTCTGCGATTTTTCTTGGTGAGTAATTTTTGCTTTGTCTGCGATCTTTTCTTTATTAGCGATTCTTCTTTGTAAGCGACTTACAGCTAGATCTGTCTATCAAAGTAATAGGAAGAGTCATAAAGACAAGTTGATGTTTTTTCTATACTCTAGCTGCATCCAGTTAGATAACCGATTAGGGTAAAGTTATGTTAGTTGTCGTTTCTCCAGCCAAGACATTAGATTACGAATCACCATTAGCGACTGAGCGCTTCAGCCAGCCAGAGTTTGTTGAACACTCTGCAGAGCTTATTGAAGTGTGTCGTAAGCTGACACCTGCTGATGTATCAGCATTGATGAAGGTAAGCGATAAGATTGCTGGGCTGAACGTAGCGCGCTTTGAGCAATGGAGTGAGACCTTTACCCAAGAGAATGCTCGCCAAGCTATTTTGGCGTTCAAAGGTGACGTCTACACAGGCTTAGATGCTGAAACACTGTCGGACGATGATTTTGACTACGCACAGAATCACCTGCGCATGCTTTCTGGCCTATATGGGTTATTGAAGCCATTGGATTTGATGCAGCCTTACCGTCTAGAGATGGGCACACGCTTAGCTAATGAGCGTGGCACTAACTTGTACCAGTTCTGGGGCAATATCATCACAGACAAGCTGAATGAAGCGTTGAATGCTCAAGGCGATAATGTGTTGATCAACCTAGCATCGAACGAATACTTTAAAGCGGTGAAGCCGAAGAACCTTGATGGTCAAATCATCACGCCAGTTTTTAAAGACTGCAAGAATGGCCAGTACAAGGTGATCAGCTTTTACGCTAAGAAAGCGCGTGGCATGATGGCTCGTTACATCATTGAGAATAAAATCGATTCAGTTGAAGCGTTGGCCAGGTTTGATACTGCGGGTTACTACTTCGTTGAAGAAGAGTCGAATGCGAAAGAGTTAGTCTTCAAGCGTGAAGAGCAAAACTAGTAGCTCTTGGTTAATTAGTCACTCTTGGTTAATGAGTTACTCTCGGTTTGAGTCGGTAATTAAAATTAGAGGCCTAGTCATTTAGCCTGATAACAAGCCAGACAATAATAAACCAGACAAAGAAAAGCCCCATGCAGATAACTGCATGGGGCTTTTTATTGAATCATTGAAAGGCGGTTAGATTACTTGTTCTTAACGGCTTTCTTTTTCTTAGCGATTTTCTTTTTCTTAGCAATTTTTTGCTTAGCCACCGCTTTCTTGTCTTCTTTCTTCGGCTTTTTCTTCTTCGTTACCGCGGTTTTCTTATGCGTAGGACGCATGCCTTCGATGAAGCGTTCTTTAATCGCATCTTCAGTGTAACGAGCAACACGTTCAATCATTAGTTGATCGTGCGCTTCAATGATAGAAACCGCGTTACCTTTCTTACCTGCACGAGCCGTACGGCCGATACGGTGTAGGTAAACATCTGCAGTACGTGGCATGTCGTAGTTAATAACGTGGCTCACGTCTGGAAGGTCGATACCACGAGCTGCGACGTCCGTTGCCAGCAGTACGTTGATAGAACCATCGCGGAAACGAGAAATCGCGTTGTTACGACGATCTTGAGGCATTTCACCTTGGATCCATACACAAGGGATCTGTGCACTTTCTAATTGAGCTCGTAGGTCACCTAGGCGGTCACGAGTCTTCAAGAAGATGATGCTGCGTTCAGCTTGCTCTGTGATGATATGTTTTAGGATATCAAGCTTGTGCTTAGCTGAATCGGCACGGTGATACCATTGAGTGATCTTCTTACGTTCACGCAATGACGATTTTGCATCGATCTCTGCTGGATTTTTCAGAAGGTCTTCAGTGAAACCTTCAATACCTTTACCTTCTAGCGTTGCTGAGAAAAGTAAAGTTTGTTTACGCCAGCGACACTCTGCAGACAGACGGTCAACAACAGGACCAAAGCCCATGTCTAGCATACGGTCTGCTTCATCGAGAACTAACCATTCAATCGCACGGCAGTCAAAACGCTCGCCTTCAATGTATTCCATTAAACGACCAGGTGTTGCGACTACGATATCTTGAGTCGTACTTAAGATGTCAGCGTGCTCTTGGTACATCACACCGCCCGTGATCGTAAAGATATTCAGGCTGGTGTATTTAGCAAGCTCACGTGCTTGTTCGGTGATCTGCATTGCTAGCTCACGCGTTGGCGTCAGGATAAGCATACGTGCAGGGCCAGATTTCTTACGTGGGAAATCCAGTAGGTATTGCAGTGCTGGCAATACAAATGATGCTGTTTTACCAGTACCTGTTGGCGCAGAAGCCAAAACGTCTCTTCCATCTAACGCTTGTGGGATTGCTTCAGCTTGTATCTGTGTTGGGCGTTCGTAGCCCATTTCGTCAATTGCTTTAAGCAGCTCTTGGTTTAGATCGAGTTCTGCAAAGGTTCTGATCACTGTTGTTTCTCCACAAGCAATAAATGTTTCTGCCTCAAAAAGCAGACGATAAAAAAGAGTAGTCGGACATTATAGAAGCATTAGTGATTAGGATCACATGGTATTTGCTACATCTTGAGATAAAAATCTTTAGTAAGGGCAATAAATGCCTCGCTATAACCGCCATCGTGATGGATCGTAAGCGATTCACGCTGCAAATCTTGCTCGCTAACAGGATCTTTAGATAGTTCAAACAGGATTCTGCTTGGCGGTTTTTTGTCGGTTGTTTTCACATCAAGGCGCTTTGCTAGGTACCAACCACATTGCTCGGCAAGTTTGATGAAGCCTTCTCCTTCTGGCGTTGGGAGTATAAAACTGGCGGTGGCGGCATCAGTCGTTATCTCGAAACAACGCTGAGCAAGCTCAAGGTGATCCAAGCTGTCGGTGTGTCTCGCGGTGGCTCTTTGGCTTTGCTGTGCCTGCTCTCCAGAGTTGAAGTAGGGCGGATTACAAATTATGGCATCAAATTGTTGCGAGAAATCCGTGGTTAACACGCTGTCGTGATGAAGGGAGATACGATCTTGCCAAGGCGACTGCTCAATATTGACTGTGGCAGCATCAATGGCGTGCTGATCAATATCGATCGCAGAGATTGAAGCATCCTCAAAACGTTGTGCTGCCATTAAGGCTAATAGCCCTGTTCCAGTGCCTATATCGAGTACTAATGATTCAGGGGCAAGGTTAATCCATGAGCCGAGTAGTACTCCATCGGTGCTAACAGGCATGCCGCTCTGTCCTCCGTAAATAGAGAACCTCTTAAAATTGAAGCTTTTAGTATTTATCGTTTTGTCTTTCATGAATATTCTGATTATCGAGATATTTTAAGTGATTAGCTCTAATGTTAACTATTTGTGTAAATTAACATTCTAATTGCTTATCTATTGTTGCTAACAATGATTGGTTGATAATTATGTTAATCTGCGTATATTTAGTTTAATTCACTGCTTTTTGTTTATATATGCAAATTTATATGGCGTTTTTTTATGGTGACTTGCAGCTAGCCGAGTGTTTCGTCATTATGCGCGACTATTTTAAAGATTGATTGGCAGCTTCTCGCTGTAACATTCATGTAAGCACAACATAAACTCATAAATATAATTAAGGATTATCTGTGAAACAGAGTCTAAAACTAACAGATATAATGGCATTGGGCTTTATGCTTTTTGCGTTTTTCTTAGGTGCGGGTAACATCATCTTCCCACCTCTAGCTGGCCAATTAGCTGGTGATCACTTTCTTCCAGCGATGTCTGGTTTTCTGCTGACTGCCGTTGGTCTGCCGTTAATCACTATCGTCGCGGTCGCAGTGGCGGGTGGTTCATGGGGTCATCTAACGAAAGATCTTCCTAAGCAAGCAGCAACTATCATGGCTGTGCTGATCTTCATCATCATCGGTCCTGCATTTGCTGCACCACGTACCGGTCTTGTTGCTTATGAGATGGCGGTGAAGCCGTTCTTCATTGATGCGACTCAAGTTCATCTAACTCTCTTTTCGATTGCATTTTTTGTGGTAGCGATGTTCTTCTCATGGTCACAAGGTAAGCTTATTGACGTTATTGGAAAGGTACTTACGCCTGCACTATTCGTTGGTTTGGTTGTACTGGCAGTTGCTGTGTTCATTAACCCACAAGGTGATGTCCTTGCGGCTCACGGTGAGTACATCACTCAGCCACTGACCAAAGGTTTCCTTGAAGGCTACAACACCATGGATACTTTTGCTGCTTTGATGTTTGGCATGCTGATTGTTGACGCAATTCGCAGTAAAGGCGTGACTGACCGCGCAGCAACAACTAAGTACCTAATTAGTGCGGGTTGTATTGCCGCAGCGGGTCTAGCATTTGTTTACATCTCTCTGTTCTTCCTGGGAGCAACAAGCGCAACAGTTGCTGCGGGTGCAGATAATGGTGGCGCTATCTTAAGCCTATACGTCCAATCTTTGTTTGGCCCTTCAGGTCAACTCGTGCTTTCTGTGATCGTACTATTGGCTTGTCTAACGACGGCGATTGGCCTTGTATCAGCATGCTCTGATTACTTCAGCTCGCTAACACCTCTGTCTTACAAGACGTGGGTAATCATCAACGGTGTAGCTTGTGCAACCGTTGCGAACGTTGGCCTTTCTCAGTTAATTTCTCTGTCTGTTCCAGTACTGTTTGCACTTTATCCAGTAGCAATCGCATTGGTCGCACTAACATTCTTGCGCAGCCGTTTCCCTAATCCAAAAGCGGCTTACCGCGCAGTGGTATTAGTGTCTCTACTGTTTGCTCTTATCGATGGTGCTAAAGTTGCAGGTATGGATGTATCTGCAATGAACATGCTGCCGTTGTTCGAAATCGGTATGGGTTGGTTGCTTCCAACGACTGCCGCAATCATCTGTATGTTCTTCGTTGGTAAATCAACAGAGCAAGAGATGGCTGAAGAGACTGTTTAATCTTCCGTTGAGATGACATTGTCCTTCGACATGAAATAGAAAAGGCCTCATTACTTCGCAGTAATGAGGCCTTTTTGTATTCTGTGAACTTTTAATATTCTGCTACTTCGCTACTTCGCTACTTCGCTACTTCGCTACTTCGCTACTGAGTTACTTAGCTGGGTGTACTTCTGTTTGGTTATAGCTTTTCGCTGTACTCAACCAGTACTTGTTCAACCCAGCTAGCGATACGGTCGTCGCTAAGTTCGTATTGTGAATCTTCATCAAGCGCCAAACCAACGAATTGAGATTGGTCTTCAGTGAGAGCTTTAGACGCTTCGAACTCGTAGCTGTCATCGTTTGGCCAGAAACCGACAAACTCTGCGCCAGCGATTTTCAGCTCATCATGCAATAGACCCATCGCATCTAAGAACCACTCGCCGTAGCCTTCTTGGTCACCTAAACCAAACAGCGCTACAACCTTGCCTTTCATTGGCGTGGTTGCAATGTCTTCCCACAGTTCATTCCAATCTTCTTGGATTTCACCGAAGTCCCAAGTTGAGATACCGAGCAGTAAAAGATCGTAGTCTGCCATCAATGAAAGAGGGGTTTCTTTCACGTTATGGATATCAACTAGGTCTTCACCAATAATGCCGCGAATTTTCTCTGCTGCCATTTCTGTGTAGCAGGTGGTTGAGCCGTAAAATAATCCAATTTTCATAGCAAACGTTCAATTTTAATTTCAGATGGCGAATTCTAACCATAAATCGACTTCGATTGCAGCGATTATCCGCTCAAGTCGTAATTTTTATGGCATTCATATTTGCTCTGGCATACTCTCAAAACAGTTTCCAATATTGTGAGTAACACTATGCAGTCGCCTCAAGGGCAGAGCGCAGACCACGGTCTAGTAGAACAGTTTTTAGATGCTATGTGGATGGAGCGAGGATTATCTGAGAATACGCTTGTCTCGTACCGTACCGACCTGTCTAAGCTTCTAACGTGGATGGAAAAGAACAATTACCGCCTCGATTTTATTAGTCTTTCAGGACTACAGGATTATCAAGGTTGGTTAGCCGATGCTGACTTTAAGCAGACTTCCCGTGCTCGTATGTTGTCGGCCATTCGTCGCTTGTTTCAATATCTACACCGCGAGAAAGTAAGAGCCGACGATCCTAGTGCGCTGTTGATCAGTCCAAAACTGCCGAAGCGCTTGCCAAAAGATTTGAGTGAAGAGCAAGTGGATTCGCTGCTTGAAGCGCCAGATCCAAACGACCCCATTGAGCTTCGCGATAAGGCGATGCTTGAGTTACTCTATGCAACCGGTTTGCGTGTTACGGAACTCGTCAGTTTGACAATGGAAAACATCAGCCTAAGACAGGGCGTGGTGCGTGTTATTGGTAAGGGCGGTAAAGAACGCTTGGTGCCAATGGGCGAAAACGCCGTCGATTGGATAGAGACTTTTATTGAACAAGGTCGTCCACAATTACTCGGTGATAACAGCTCGGATGTGGTTTTTCCGAGTAAACGCGCGAAGCAAATGACTCGTCAAACGTTCTGGTACCGTATTAAGCATTATTCGGTTATTGCTGGTATCGATACGGATCTATTGTCACCACACGTATTGAGACATGCTTTTGCCACTCATTTACTGAACTATGGTGCCGATCTCAGGGTCGTACAGATGTTGCTTGGACATAGTGACTTATCGACCACCCAAATTTATACTCACGTGGCGACTGAAAGGCTGAAGCAAATTCACGCTCAGCATCACCCACGTGCTTAAATCCATTTATTTTTAAGGTGAACCTAATGAGCGTATTACGCCGTCTTCCTCTACTAGCGCTTCCTCTCATGATTACTGCATGTAATGCATCAGAAGCGAAAGTAGAAACAACATCAACAGCCGTAGAAGCTGCTCCAGCTCAAGCTATTGATACAGCTGCGTTAACTAAGCGTTTTGAAAAAATCGGTATTAAGGTCGATAAGATTGTTCCTTCGGATATCGATGGTCTTTTAGAAGTTCAAACCAACAGCGGCATTATCTTTTCTTCTCCTGGGGGGGATCACTTTCTAGCCGGTACACTTTACTCTTTGGATGAAAACGGTAAGTTCAGTGATGTTTTGGCTGAGCGTCAAGCTCCACTGAATGCTGAAAAAGTCGCAGCGATGTCGGATACGGTTATCGAATACAAAGCAGATAACGAAAAGTACGTTGTGACAGTATTTACTGACATTACGTGTGGCTACTGTGTTCGTCTGCACAGCCAAATGCAAGGCTACAACGATCTGGGTATCACCGTTCGTTACATGGCTTACCCACGCCAAGGTGCGACAGGGCAAGTTGCCGATCAAATGGCGGCAATCTGGGCGTCTGATGATCCAAAAACAGCTATGCATGATGCTAAAGTCAATCGTCAAATGCCAGCGTCTGGTAAAGACCTAGCAGAGCAAAAGCAGATCATTGCTAAACAATACCAACTCGGTCGTGAGCTTGGCATCAATGGCACTCCGGCTATCGTGCTAGCAAGTGGTGAGTTGGTGAGTGGTTACTTACCTCCAGCGCAACTTATTCAGCGTTTAGAGCAGTAATCTTCATTTTTTATTACCTATTATTCCCCCCTGTTTTTGATTTAAGGAGTGGCCTGATTGATATCAGGCCCATTTTTATATGATAGAGATCCAACGCCGTCCTGAGGTCGACACTTCAGTCTTACCTGCTCACTTACCTGACTTGTTAAAGCGCATTTATGTGAGTCGCGGAATCGACAGTGCTGACCAGCTAGAGACAGCTGCGAAAGGTTTGCACTCTTATCAAAAACTGGGCGGTATTGATGCTGCGGTTGAATTGTTGTTCAAAGCCATTCAGCAGCAAAAGCGCATCATCATTGTTGGTGACTTTGATGCCGATGGCGCGACAAGCTCCGCGTTGTCTGTGCTTGCTCTGCGAATGTTGGGCAGCTCTAATGTTGATTATCTGGTCCCCAATCGTTTTGAAGATGGTTATGGCTTGAGCCCTGAGGTTGTCGAACAGGCGATCGAACTTGGTGCTGAAGTGATCATGACAGTCGACAACGGTGTATCTTCAATTGACGGTGTTCGCTTTGCTAAAGAGAAAGGCCTTGATGTACTGGTTACTGATCATCACTTGCCTGGTTCTGAATTACCGATTGCAGATGCAATGGTCAATCCCAACCTAGAAAGCTGCGCATTTCCTTCAAAAGCGCTAGCCGGTGTGGGTGTCGCCTTTTACCTGATGATGGCATTGTGTGTTCATATGCGTAAGTTGGGCTGGTTTGCTCAACACGGCATGACAGAACCCAAGTTGATGGAACTGATTGATCTAGTGGCACTGGGTACTGTTGCGGATGTGGTACCACTTGATGAAAACAACCGAATCTTGGTACACCAAGGGCTACAACGCATTCGTGCAGGCAAAGCGCGTCCGGGTATTCAAGCCTTGATTGAAATTGCTAAGCGAGATGCTAAGCGTTTAGTTGCCTCCGATTTTGGTTTTGCGCTTGGTCCACGTATCAATGCGGCTGGCCGATTGGATGACATGTCCTTTGGTGTTGAGCTGCTAATGAGTAATAACATCCATGCCGCGCGTCGAATGGCGAGCGAGTTAGATGGCTTGAACCAAACACGTAAAGAGATCGAAGAGGGCATGAAACAAGAAGCGATGGCTTTTTGTGAGCGCCTTGAATTTGGTAAAGACGATTTGCCTTCTGGTTTGGCTCTGTTTCAACGTGATTGGCATCAAGGCGTAATTGGTATTCTAGCTTCGCGTATCAAAGACAAATATCACCGCCCAGTGATCGCATTTGCTGATGGTGGTGAAGGTAGCATTAAGGGTTCATGTCGTTCGATTCCAGGTTTGCACATGCGCGATGCGCTAGACAGAATCGACACTCAAAACCCTGGCCTGATCTTGAAGTTTGGTGGTCACGCAATGGCAGCCGGGTTAACCATTATGGAAAAAGACTTCGAGCGATTCAGCAAGATGTTTGATGACGTTGTGCGTAAAGAACTCGGTGAGACGGCACTTAAGGGCATTATCTTGTCTGATGGTGAGCTGCTACCTGAAGAGTTCTCAATGCATACCGCTGAAACATTGCGTTCAGGTGGTCCGTGGGGACAAGCTTTCCCTGAGCCCATCTTTGATGGTGAGTTTAAAGTTCTGCATCAAAAATTAGTGGGTGAAAAGCACCTAAAGTTAATGCTTGAGCCATTGTATAAAGGCCACCCGACCAATGTGATGATTGATGGTATTGCCTTTAATGTTGACCTACGTCGCTGGCCTGATGCCTCAGTGAAAACGGTACATCTTGCGTTTAAGCTTGATATTAACGAGTTTCGTGGCAATCAATCGTTGCAGTTGATGATTGATCATATCGAAGCGAAATAGTTGAAGCCAAATAGCGTTATCGTTCACTGAATGAGGTTCATCATTTAGTACCTAATCCAACAAGCTCTGTTCAAAAACAGGGCTTGTTTTCCTTTATTGCCTTACAAATTTTACGTGTTTTTTCTGCCCGTCAATTTTATATCCGATTAAGTTATTGAATCTTGGTGTACCACTCTAAAAAATTCTGTATCTCCGTCACACTTTTGAGTACAATTCTCCGGTTAAATTCTACTCATAAATGATGAGCTAAAATGTTTGAAATCAATCCTATAAAAAACCGTCTGCAGGATGTGTCTGAGCGCACAAATATCCTGAGGGGGTATCTTTGACTATGACGCAAAGAAAGAGCGTCTAGAAGAAGTAAACGCAGAATTAGAACAACCGGATGTATGGAACGAACCTGAGCGTGCTCAAGCGCTAGGAAAAGAGCGTTCAGCATTGGAAGCGGTAGTAGAAACGATCGACCAACTTGACCAAGGTGTTGAGGATGTTGATGGCCTATTAGAGCTTGCGGTTGAAGAAGAAGATCAAGAAACGTTCGATGAAATTGAGCCAGAACTAGCTGAGCTTGAAGCTAAGTTAGAGAAATTGGAATTCCGTCGTATGTTCTCTGGTGATCACGACGCATCAGATTGCTACATCGATTTACAGTCAGGTTCGGGCGGTACAGAAGCTCAAGACTGGACTTCAATGATGTTGCGTATGTACTTGCGTTGGGCAGATTCGAAAGGCTTCAAGACTGAAGTTATCGAAGTGTCTGATGGCGATGTTGCTGGCCTTAAAGGCGCAACGGTACGTATCTCTGGTGAGTACGCTTACGGTTGGTTACGCACAGAGACTGGTGTTCACCGTCTAGTTCGTAAGTCACCATTTGATTCAAGTGGTCGTCGTCATACTTCATTTGCTTCTGCGTTTATCTATCCTGAGATTGATGACAACATTACGATCGACATTAATCCTTCTGACCTACGTATTGACGTATACCGTGCCTCTGGCGCTGGTGGTCAGCACGTAAACACCACGGAATCGGCGGTACGTATTACTCACGTTCCAACTAACACCGTGGTTCAGTGTCAGAATGACCGTTCGCAGCATAAGAACAAAGATCAAGCGATGAAGCAGCTACGTGCTAAGCTTTTTGAACTTGAGATTCAAAAGCAAAATGCTGAAAAACAAGCGAGCGAAGAAACGAAATCAGACATCGGTTGGGGCAGTCAGATCCGCTCTTACGTGCTGGATGATTCACGTATCAAAGATTTACGCACCGGCATCGAAAACCGTAATACTCAAGCGGTTCTTGACGGTGACTTAGAGAAGTTTATTGAAGCTAGCCTGAAATCAGGTCTGTAAGCTTTATCAACTATTAAGCTTTACCAATAATATTGGTAAAAATGCCTATATTTTCAAAAATATAGCTGTCCAAATTATAAAAGCAGGGTACATCTCAAATGACTGATGCTGTTCAAAACGAAAATGCACAAGAAGCTTCTTCACCTGAAGAGAACAAACTAATCGCTGAGCGCCGTAGCAAGCTGGATCATATCCGCCAAAACTGCAAAGCGAACGGTCACCCAAATGATTTCCGTCGTGAGCACCTAGCTGGCGATCTTCAAGCGGAATTCGGTGAGAAGACTAAGGAAGAGCTAGAAGAGCTTAACCACATCGTTGCGATCGCAGGTCGTATTATGGCGAAGCGTGGTCCATTCCTTGCGATTCAAGAAACTTCTGGTCGTATCCAAGCGTACGCAGCGAAAGACGTACAAAAAGTACTGAAAGAGAAGTACCAAGGCCTAGATATCGGTGACATCATCGGTGTTAAAGGTGCGCTTCACAAGTCTGGTAAAGGTGACCTTTACGTGAACATGGAAGAGTTTGAATTGCTAACCAAAGCACTTCGTCCTCTGCCAGAGAAGTTCCACGGTCTAACTGACCAAGAGATGCGCTACCGTCAGCGTTACGTTGATCTAATCGTGAACGAAGACTCTCGTAACACATTCATCGTGCGTTCTAAGCTTGTGTCTTCAATCCGTAACTTCATGAGCTCAAAAGGCTACCTAGAAGTTGAAACGCCAATGATGCACGTGATCCCAGGCGGTGCAACAGCACGTCCATTCATCACTCATCACAACGCACTAGACATCGACATGTACCTACGTGTTGCACCTGAGCTTTACCTTAAGCGTCTAGTAGTTGGTGGTTTTGACCGTGTATTCGAGATCAACCGTAACTTCCGTAACGAAGGTCTTTCTCCACGTCACAACCCAGAATTCACAATGATGGAATTCTACCAAGCGTACTCTGACTACAAAGATCTAATGGATCTAACGGAAGAGATGCTAAGCACAGCGGCGATGGACGTTCTTGGTTCTACTTCTATGCCTTACGGTGACGAAACAGTTGAGTTCGGTGGCACTTACGCTCGCATGAGCATGTTCGATGCAATCAAACACTACACACCTGAAAATGCAAACATTCAAGCTCTGACTGAAGACGATCTTCAGAACAGAGAATTGATGGTTAAAATTGCAGAAGAAGTGGGTCTTTACGTTGAGAAGTTTTGGACATGTGGTCAGCTTCTTGAAGAGATCTTTGGTGAAACGGCTGAGCCTCAGCTAATTCAACCAACGTTCATCACGGGTTACCCAGCGGACATCTCTCCACTGGCTCGTCGTAGCGACAGCAACCCATTCTTCACAGACCGCTTTGAGTTCTTCATCGGTGGCCGTGAAGTAGCGAACGGTTTCTCTGAGCTTAACGATGCACAAGACCAAGACGAGCGTTTCAAAGCACAAGTTAACGCAAAAGACGCGGGTGATGACGAAGCTATGTACTACGATGCGGACTACATTACTGCACTAGAGCACGGCCTACCGCCAACAGCGGGTCAAGGTATTGGTATCGATCGTCTAGCGATGCTATTTACTAACACCCACACAATCCGTGACGTGATCTTGTTCCCGGCAATGCGCCCACAAGCGTAATTTTCGCTTATGGGGTGTTTACTGCCCGTGTAATTTAAAAGCCACCTTCGGGTTAACACTGATCATTTAAGCATTTTCCTGATCAGTTGAACGATCCTACAGATGG